>CAYOCA010000029.1:0-11188 GCA_964402345.1 uncultured Muribaculaceae bacterium
ATTAAATGATACACTAAATTTCATAATTGAAAATTCCTCCTTTCTCTAAAAATAGCTAATTTTTTAATACAACAGGATATGAGAATGCACCATGAAACTTTAAATTCCTAATAAATAAAGACTTTAGAAATACATTTGATGCACCAATAACCATTTTCGCACTTATTGAAAATAAATATTTTATCCCATTTTAGGGTTCTAATTTTCATATTATAAATATAAGAAAACACACTTTTTTAAAAAGAGTGCGTGTATTAACATATTTGGTGCGATTGCTAAAGGGGTTTTGCACCACCTAGTAAAAAAATAAGTTCATTTGTAATAAATCATAACGCAAATAATTATAACAAACAACTAATTTTAACTAAAATTCATGTAAATATTTAAAAATAAACAACATCATTTTCATTTTATTCATCAATAAAATCTTTTAATTTTCTTGTATTTCTAGGATGTCTCATTTTAACTAATGCCTTTTGTTCCTGCCTTGCAATTGTAGCTTTAGAACATCCAAATATCTTTGCAACCTCATCTTGTGTTTTTTTATGTACTTCATCAAGACCATATCGTAATAAAATGATTTGTTGTTCTCTAGAGGTCAAACATTTCAAAGCTTTACGAACAATATCTATTTTCATTTCAGATATTACATCTTCTATTAATTGTTCAGCATCAGTACCAACAAGATCTTCTATTTTCATTTCATCCCCATCTTTATTCTGACCTATTGGCTGATCAAAGCTTAATACATGACTATGTTTATTATATTTTCTTAATTCCATCTTTATTTGATTTTCAATTGCAATAGAAATATATGAACTAAATCCTTCTATTGCCTTTTCATTATAATCAAACTTATTAATTGCATTTATTAAACCCTCATTACCAGCCGATTGTAATTCTTCAAAAGTTAAACCTTTCCCTAGATATTTTTTAGCAAAGAATCCAACCAATCCACCATTACAAATTGTTAAAACTTCTAATGCCTCTTTATCAGCAAGTTCTCGCCATGCTCTTAAACAATTTTTTGTTTCATCCAATGATAATCTTCTAGCCATTACTTTCACCACCATTATTTTTTGATTTTATAAGTCTCTTTTGATATCCTAATTCTGCTGCTTTAGCACCAATTGCTTTGGTTGTTCTTCCAAGTTCTTCTGCTATTTCTGAATAAGTCATATTTTCATAATTTTCTCTTAAATATTTTAATTCTTTACCTTTCCAAAATTGTGAAAGCATATAACTGTAACCCATATTTCTAAGTAAATTAGCAACTGCCCATTCACTTCTGTTTATAATTTCGGCTATTTCTAAATAATCCTTACCAGATTTAAATAAGTTTTCTGCTTGTTTTATTTCTTCTTCTGTCCACTTACGATACCAAAGAGGATTTTCTTCAATGTCCCTAATTCTTTTTTCTTTTAACCATTCAGGTTCAGTTCCAAGCATATTTTTTTCAACACATCTTGAATCCCATTCATTTTGATTATTCTCTAAAAAAGCCATTAAATCATTCCATGTGATAACATAATATGCCATATTATTAGTTAGCTTTTTCTTTTTTAAATTTAATCCTAGATTAATCCATGTAGTTGTAATTCTATCACGAGTAACACTAAGTAAATCGCACATATCAGATACTGTAATAAGATCATAATTATTTCTAACCATAGGTCCAAGTCCCATTCTTACTGCCTTAACTTTTAATGAAAAAACAGTTCTTTTCATAGTTTTTGCTATAGTTTCAATAGACTTAGTTCCCCATAAATCAGATAACAAAGTTTCTTCCTCTTCTGTCCATTTTCTTCTATCTTGTATTAAAGTTATTCCTAATCTTCTTGCCTTTATATAAATAGCATTTTCTGTTTTATTCATAATTTTTGCTATTTCAGAATAATGGTATTTATCAGATAATAATTTTAATGTTTCAATTTCTTCATTTGACCACTCATTAGATTTAGGTATTTCTAATCCACTTTTTTCTGCTATCTTACAAACTGCATACCATGAACAATTAAACTTTTTTTTCATGCTATGAGGAGACTCTTTTCCCCAATTACTTATTATATATTGTATTTCCTCATCTGTAAACTCTCGTTTTTTTCCTTTCACAGCAATCACCTTTTCTTAATATCTTTTGTTTTGACTAGTCTAGGACCAATTTCATTTTCACCAGGTTCTGTAGTTTCCTTTGCCTGCTCTGAATCCAAGAAATATTGTTTAGCTAACAACAACTGTTGTTTAGTTAAATTTTCTATTCCAAACTCACCTGCTGGTAATAATCTGTCCCTAATTCTCTTTTCCTTAAGCCATTTAGGTTCTGCTCCCAAAATATTCTTCTCTAAATCTCTACTATCCCATATATTTTGATTTTCTTCTAAAAATAGTTAAAATTTTTATAATAACAGGATATGAGAATGCACCACGAAATTTTAAAACCTTTATGAAATAAGGGTTTTAAGTTATCGTAGATGCACCAACAACACTTTTCGCACTTGCAAAAATAATTATTTTATTCCATTTTATGGTTCTAATTTTCATAAAATTTCTATTTTAGACTTATTTCATAAGCAATTATCAAGAACCTTTTTTGAATCTATTTAACTTTTTTAGTTTTCGTAAAACTTTTTTGAAATAAATTCTAATAACTTTTCTTTATCATTTTATCAACCAACTTAAACCAGATAAAATATTATGAATTCCTTATAAATATAAGAAAACGCACTTTTTTAAAAAGAGTGCGTGTATTAACATATTTGGTGGAGCCGGGGAGACTCGAACTCCCGTCCAAAAACAATTTCCATGAAACTTCTACAAGTTTAGTTAGTTTTACAAATCTCGCAAATAAATATCAAAACTAACAAAAAAATTTATTTACTATCCTTCACTTTTCATTATATTTCTAAGGAAAAAAATATAATATAGTCTGCTTTATTTGCTCTATTCCCTTCTCACAGACAAAGATGAGATAGAACCTACTGCTTCAATCAACTACGCAAAAGCGTATCCAGTAGAATAATTATAGTTGTCTCCAGCTATATTTAATTGTACCTTGTAACGTAAGGTATACGACCTGCTATTTCATTTCTATTATTCCTGTCGAAGCCAAATACGACCCCAATACATTTGTAATTATACAAGTAATTAACTTAATAGTCAAGAAAAAAATAGGATTTTCTGTTACCATTTTCTCCTATTTTTATTCTATTCGTAAATTGTAAATTTAACACCGTTTTTAACATTTTCAATTTTAATATCATAGTCAAGTAAGTGTAGAGTCTTCTTGACTATGGATAATCCGAGACCAAATACACCTTTGACCCCTTTTTCGTATGGAGTAAATATATTATTTAATACATTTTTATCGATGTTTTCACCATCATTATATAAAATTATTTTTTTTGTTTTTACTGTTATTTTCACACAAGATTTTGCATATCTCATAAAATTATTTAAAAGATTATCAATAATCGCTTCCCACATATCAGCACTGCCTCGAAATACTGTCGCCTTTTGGTCAATATCCAGAACAAATTCTATGTCGGGTCTAGATATTTTAAATTTATCAACTGCTGCATAAATAATTAAGCCTACATCATACTGTTCGTTTAAATTATCTAATCGATCCCGAAAGTAGTTTAATTTATTTAAATATAATAAGGAGTGAACTTTTATTTCTAATTTTTCTAATTGTTCCTTTATGACTTTTAACACTTCATCATTGGTCTGTATTCCATCCTCATATGCTTCAATATATGATTTCATTACAGTTATGGGAGTTTTAAAATCATGGGAAATATTTTGATACATTTGGTTTTTATATTCTTCTTGTTCTGTTAAATAATTATGCATATCTTGAACTGCCCGATCTAATGTATATAACTCATCAGAATACCTTTCATCAGCCTCATGATTATAATTTTCATTATTAATATTTTTAATCTTATCTTTAATTTTTTTAATTCGATTCACCAAATTATTTGACCAAGCAAGTAAGCAGAAAAACACCATTACAAAAGAAATTCCTATTACCTTAAAAATAATCATTAATATTGATTTTTTCATACTGCTAATATAACTATCGTTTGTAATTGCAATTCTAACCTTGTTATTACTGTTTGAAATAACATAATAATACGTATGACGCTTATATTTGAATTTTCCATTCTCAGTAGTTAAGTCTAATTTAGAAAGTAATTTATTAATATTTTGTATTTCGACAATATCTTTTAAATTGTCAGAAATACTAACTGTATCATCCGTACCAATATAAAGATAAGCAACTTCACTATTGATGGTATTCTCATTAATATCTGCTTCACTTTGTAAAAAACTAAGCGGTTGTCGCAGATAATTATATACATTAGTTTCATAAATAGGAATTAATCTGTTAGGTAAAATGATTCCAAGAGAAATAATCATAACTCCTAAAATCATCATAAACACAATAAATAATTGTTCAGTTAAATTGCTCTTAATCATGTCAAACGATATCCATATCCATAAATTGTGTTAATATTAATATCAGGCATTTTATTACGAAGTCTTCGAACCAAATCATCTACAGAACGACCAGTTCCAAAATAATCATATCCCCAGACAATATTTAAAATTTCATCTCGCGAAAAAGACTTATTTTTATTGGTAACAAACATATATAACAAGTCAAACTCTAAGGTTGTTAGATTTATATCTTTTCCATTCAGAAAGACACATCTTTTATCTGCATCAATCAAGTACTTTCCATAAATTATTTTTTTAAAATCATTCGCATATACTCTTTTGATGATATTATTTACCCTAAGTACTAATTCCTTGGGTGAATATGGTTTGGTAAGATAATCATCACTACCTAATTCTAATCCAATGATTTTGTCTAAATCCTTATCTCTAGCACTTGTAAAAATAATTGGCATAAATTCATTTGTCTTTCTTATTTTCTTTAAAATGTCGAAGCCACTAATCTCTCCACCTAACATAATATCTAAAATCCATAAGTGAGCATCTATGTCGGTGTTTTCGATTGCCTCTTCACCATTTAGATAGCAAACAACTTGATAGCCAGCATTTTCAAGGTAAGTTTTAATTAAGGAATTTAGATCTTTTTCATCTTCTACCAAAACAATTTTATGCATATCACCCACCACCATATTCAGTATATCATTTTTTTTACGTTTTATCTAGTATTATCCTTGTATGAATTATTTAACAATCAATCTTTCAATCATCTATCACCTTATCTTTTACCTAGTTTTATTTTTGTATGAATTATTTAACTTTTTTTATTTATCTTTCTTTTAATCATCTACCACCTCGTTTCATGATATTCAGTTTACAACAAAAAAAACAGAAAAATACCGCCCAATTATGGGAAATTATGGTATTTAAAAAAAGTACCAAGAAATTTATTCTTTCTTAGTACCTCTAATTTTTTCTAACATTTTAATATAACTACTTAAATAATGCCATTCATTATCTACTTTATCGGAAAATATTGTTTGATTCATTATACCTTTTTTTTCATTATTAAAACCAATTAAATAACAAATTACTACTTCGTACTCTTTTCTTATTTTATGAATAAATCTCGCCGCATCATCCGCGTAAGTAATTGTATAATTATGATTTAATAAATCTTTTCCATATAAAATATCTTTATCTATTTCATTTAAGTCGATTTTATTCCATTTTTCCATAATTAAATTCTGATGCTCTAAACTCAAACTTAGAAAACTTGTTTGACCAAATTCCTTCTTCTTTTCAAGTTTTTCTTCGAGATTAGAATCATGCTTATTTTTAACATCATCAGAAATTACTTCTTGACTTGAACAAACTTCTTTCTCTTTTTTTTGACTAAATTCCTGAATATTAGAAAGAGATTTTACTAAAGTATCCTCTAATACATCAATATTATTTATAACTGTATCATCTTCTTTAGTTAAACTGTTCTCTTCTTGATGATTTACAGTTACTTCTTCTTTTTGGTGAATTATTTTTTGCTTATATTCCTTGGTTGAAAACGTGTTCTGTTTTAACTCTAAAATTTTCTTTTTATTTTCTTGACTTAAATGATCTATCTCTTCAGGGCTAAATACATATTCACTCATTGAAGGATAAGCTTTTTGTTTTTGAGAAAATTTATTTTTTATTTTAGTCATTAATTTCTGAACTTTATTATCCTCCATGAAAACCACCACAACTATAGTTTAACACAGAAAGATTTATAATACAAATAAAATTTAACTATTTTATTTATTCTAAATCTTTATTTTTTTGTTATAATAATTAAAGAAAGAAGGTGCAATCAAATATGTCCAAAAGAAAGAAGAAAAATAATCAACATTTATTAACGTCGTTATTGATTTTAATCGCGATTCTATCGGGAATATATATAGAAAAGGCCAATACAAGTTTTGGTCTATCAGAAAATACAAATAAAACTTCTTCTAATTTAGAGGTATCTTTTCTTGATGTAGGACAAGCAGATAGTATTTTAATTCAAAACAAAGAAGAATTTATGCTGATTGACGCTGGTAACAATAATGATGGGGATTTGTTAGTAGACTATTTTCACAGTTTAGGAATTGAAGAATTTCAATATGTAGTAGGTACACATCCCCATGAAGATCATATTGGAGGGTTAGATACAATTATTAATGAATTTCAAATAGATAAGATTTATCTACCAGATGTAATTACTACAACAACTACTTTTACTGATTTATTAGGGGCGATTGAAAATAAAAACATGACTTATACTGTACCAACAATAGGAGAAACATTTTCTCTAGGCGAAGCAAATATCGAAGTAATTTATACAGGAACTGATACTACTGACTTAAATAATACTTCCATTGTTTTAAAATTAACATTTGGAAATACTAGTTTTCTCTTTACAGGAGACGCAACTTCAACGACTGAAAAACAAATACTAAATAAAGATATTAATGCCGATGTTTTAAAAGTAGGACATCATGGTTCAAAATATAGTACGACTGATGAATTTCTAAATAAAGTAAATCCCAAATACGCGATTATTTCAGTTGGAAAAAACAATAGTTATGGACATCCTAATCAAAGTACTTTAGATAAGTTCAAGCAAAAAAATATTCAAATATTTAGAACTGATGAATTAGGAACTATTCTCGTAACAAGTGATGGAGAAACAATTACCATTGATTCCATCGAAACAAATACGAATGGAGGTTAAAAAATGAATTGGATTGTCGATCGAATAGAAAATAATATAGTTGTTTTAGAAAATTTAACTACAAAAGAAATAAAAGAAGTAGAATTACATCTCATCCCCTCTTCTATTCATGAAGGGTCTTTCTTAATAGAACAAGATGGTTCTTATATTCAAAAGGAAGTTGAAGAGTTAAAAAGAAGAAAAGAAATAGAAGCAAGATTCAAAAGATTAAGAGGATAAAATCTTAAAATAAATCTAACTTTTTAAGTAGTTAAAGAGATTAGAAAAGAAACTTCGTGAAATAACATTTCCAAAGTCTCTTTCTTTTTATTTAATCTCTTTCTTTTCCAAATAACTGTAAAAGTCTTAAAAATATATTAATAAAATCTAAATATAAATCAAAAGCACCAATAATCGCCATACCATCTGTTTCTTCATATCTTTCTAAAATCTTTTGAATGTCATAAGCAACATATCCTACAAAAATAACTAAGATGACAATACATAAAGTCATATCTAAAACTTGATTCATTAGAAAGATATTAATGATTTCTAAAATAATCGCGATTAATAAAGCAACAACTAAATAAATTCCTAATTTACTTAAATCGATCTTAGTACTTTTACCAATCCACGCAAAGAGAATAAATACTAAAGCACTCGCGAAAAAAATCCAGATAATACTTGTCAACTCATAGACAACAAATATAGAAGAAAAAGTTAATCCTGTTAAAGCACTGTAACCAATGTACAATCCCTTCGCAAGTCCACTGGACATATTATGGATTCTTGCAGATAAGAAAAAGGCAATTCCTAATTCTAAAATAAAAATAATCCAATAAGTAACTCCAGAAAAGATAAATGTTATAGCATTAACACTTGTACTTACCAAATAAGCTACAATAAATGTTACAAATAATCCAACCCCAAACCATCCAAATACTTTCGATAAAAACTCATTTTTCATATAACTTTAAGTCCTCCTTTTTTATTTATGACCTTGTTAATAAAATTACGGTAATAAATATTAATTTTTCTTTAATTTATTTTTTTACACTTACATTTGATAAATAAATTGATCTACTATAATAATTTCTATAAACACTAACTTTTTTTCATACCAATTTCTTTAATAACTACTACTGATTCCATAGTACTCTTCTAAAGTAATCCAATCTCCATCATTATATAACTTACTCGCGAGATCTTTTCCTACATATCTTAAATGCCAAGGTTCATATTGATACCCAGTAATACTTTCTTTTCCTTTAGGATAACGAATAATAAAACCATATAAATAGGCTTGATTTTGAATCCATTTTCCTTCAGATGTATCAGCAAAAGATAATTCGACACTGTTTAAATCAAAACATAAACCAGTTTGATGTTCAGAATGTCCAGCTCTTGCTGAATAAGTATCTGCCCCATCTGTCCCACTGACAGCACTATAATTATTATATAAAGTATTTTGATATTGGTAAGAACGATAACCACTCGCGATATAAATAGATAATCCCATACTAGTCGCATCACTTTCCATTAACTGAAAAGCTTCCATAACCTCTTTGTTAAGGCAATTCTGACAACGTTCACTAGTGACTTCTTGATAAGGATCTTCTGGTTGATAGTCAGCTGGAACTGAATAAGTTTTATTGACAATTAGATTTCCATCAATTGAAGCAACACCATCCTTTATGACTAAAGTAAAACCTTTTTCTGTTATATATTCTCCATCACTTAAATTTTGAAATTCTTGATAATTACTTGGTGCTGTTTTTTGGGGATCATTCGATTCATTGGTATTTTGTTCTGAATTTACTTCTTTTAAATTGTTTTCTTCTTGATTTTGTACTTCACTATTTTCTTTTAAATTATCTTGTTTTTTAATCATTATAAATCCTCCTATTATAATTATAAAAAACAAAATTAGAAATAGTACTCTTCCCCATTTTATTTTTCTTCGTTTTTTCATAAGTAACCTCCTTCCTAAAACCTCTTAATTACACATACATTTCTATTTATATTAATATACCCATTACTGAGGTTATAAATTCACTTCTTTTCTTCTTCTTTAATTTTTTATAATTAAACTAGTTCCTGTCATTTCCTTAGGAATATCTATTCCCATAACCTCTAATATGGTACAAGCAATATCACCTAACTTACCATCTCTTACTTTTAAATTTTTATCTAAAATAATAAATGGTACTAAATTAGTAGTATGTTGGGTATTGATAGATTCATCGGGATTAATCATTACTTCACAATTACCATGATCAGCTGTAATCATAATCGTATACTCATTCAAATCTACTTTAGAAACAATTTTCCTTAAACATTTATCTAATGTTTCAACCGCTAAAATCGCCGCATCATAATTACCAGTGTGTCCTACCATATCACCATTTGCAAAATTTAAGATAACCATATCTGGGTGCTTCTTTTTAATGTTTTCTAATAAAGTATCAGTAATTTCATAAGCACTCATCTCCGGCTTTAAATCATAAGTAGCAACTTTGGGTGATGGAATTAAAATTCTTTCACAACCTTTTAAATTTTTTTCTACTCCTCCATCAAAGAAATAAGTTACATGAGCATATTTTTCAGTCTCGGCTATTCTTAATTGGGTAAATCCTTTTTCACTAACATATTCACCTAAAGTATGAACTAAATCTTCTAGATGAAAAGCATTAGTGTAAATTACTTCCTCGCTTACTGGCATAAGCGTTACCATTTTCACATTTTGAAGTGCTTCTCTTTCAAAACCTTCAAACTTAGGATTGGTAAGACAACTACCTAATTCCCTTATTCTATCAGGACGGTAATTTGCAAAAATCATACCATCTCCATCTTCGATAACACCATTAGAATCAATTACTGATGGTATAATAAACTCATCTGTAATATTATTTTTTTGATTATCCTCCCAAGCATCCATTGCGGTAGCGTATCTGGGACCACTTGCCTGAACCATGACCTGATATTCTTTTTCAATTCGGTCATAGTTATTGTCACGATCCATTGCATAATATCTTCCACCGATAGTAGCAATGCGACCAATACCTAATTCTTTTAGCTTTTCTTCTAAGGCTCGAATATATTTTTCACCAGCATAAGGACTAGTATCCCTTCCATCAGTAAAAACATGTACATACAAAGATGAAATCTTCTGCTGTTTGCACATTTCTAATATAGCAAATAAATGATTAATATGCGAGTGAATTCCTCCATCACTTAATAGACCCATAATATGTAATTTACTATGATTTTTCTTAACATGTTCCATTACATCTAGTAAGACTTCATTTTCAAAAAAACTTTTATCTTTAATCTTAGCATTAATAAGACCTAATGGTTGATAAACAATTCTTCCCGCTCCAATATTTAAGTGTCCTACTTCACTATTTCCCATCTGTCCTTCAGGTAAACCAACTAATTCTCCACTAGCAGTTAAAAGAGAATGAGGAAAATTCTCTATTAATTTATCAAAATATGGTGTATTGGCATTCATTAAAGCATTGCCATGACTTGTTTTTGAAATACCAACACCATCTAAAATACATAATAATACTTTTTTCAATATAATCAACTCCTATAAAATATTCATAAATGTCTTAGTAAAAATTTATATACAAGATGTGTATCCACTAGAACTCTCAGTAAATTCATAAGTACTTGGTTTAGTAAAAATAATATATCCAGTTATTTCATTACCATCAGAGTCTTCTAAAGCATCACCTGTTGCGTAACCTTCATCTCTTAAAGTTGCCACCGAAATATAACAACTAGAGCTACTCCCTAGTTTATTATAAATAGCGTTTTTGTGATCAGCAACATAAAGTTCAGCAAAAGAAGCTAGAACTTTTTTTCTGGATTCATTTTGTTTATCCTTCGTTCTTTCCATAGAAGAAGTAATACTTGGAATAGCAATTCCCATAATTGCAGTTAAAATTACTAAAACAGCTAATAATTCAATTAAAGTAAAACCCTTGTTATTTA
>CAYOCA010000030.1:0-10497 GCA_964402345.1 uncultured Muribaculaceae bacterium
TATTTTATAAAATGAGAAAAAGTCTTTGATTAATCATGAAAAAGTTATATTTTTACAAGTTCCGATAATATATATTATGTAAACTTCTTAATTTAAAAAGAAAAAAACTTCATACAATAATTAATTAATTTATAAATTATAATAATAAAAATTTAAGTTTATTATAAATCTATTTCTAACCATTAAAAATATTATAAATTGATTGTTTTTAACTTTTTGTTCATTAACCATACCCTATTAAATCCAATTAATTAATATTAATTTTTATTTTAATTTTTCTTTTAATTCATATAATAAATTTAACGCCTTAATTGGACTAAGTTCTAAAACATTTGTATTCCGTAAAATTTCTTCAATTTCACTTTTTTTAGTCATTATATCTAATGGTAAACTTGTTTGAACGGATATTTCCTTATGATTCTTTTCCTGATTTTCATAAGTTGTTAAAATTTCAGATGCCCTAGTTATTACTTCAGATGGCAACCCCGCTAATTTTGCTACATTAATTCCATAACTTTTATCAACACTTCCGTCCTTTACTTTATGCAAAAATATAATATTTTCTCCATCTTCTGTAGCTGATACATGTTTATTCTTTAAATGTTTTAAATTCTTCTCTAAACCAGTTAACTCATGGTAATGTGTTGAAAATAACGTTTTACATCCAATTCGTTCATTTGTATATTCTAATATTGATTGTGCTAAACTCATACCATCATAAGTAGCTGTTCCCCTACCCAATTCATCAAATAAAATCAAACTATTTTTTGTAGCATTAGTAATCGCATTAGTTGCTTCAATCATCTCTACCATAAAAGTTGACTCTCCACTAACCAAATCATCACTTGCTCCAATTCTTGTAAATATCTGATCAAATACAGGTAATTTCGCCTCTTTAGCAGGTACAAAACAACCTATTTGAGCCATAATAACAATAATTCCTAATTGTCGCATATAAGTACTTTTACCAGCCATATTTGGTCCAGTAATTAGTAAAGTATATACACCATTATCCATCACAATATCATTTGGTACATATTCTTCTTTAATAACTCTTTCCACAACAGGATGTCTTGAATCAATTAATTTTAAACTATGATCTAACGTGATGGTAGGTCTTATATAATTATATTTTTCACTAATTAATGCAAAACTTTGTAATACATCAATTTCACTAATTGCTTTAGCAACTTTCTGAAGTTTGGGAATAAATTTTTTAACCTTATCGCGTACTCCAATAAATAACTCGTATTCTAGATTAATAATTCTTTCCTCAGCACTCAATATTAAATCTTCTTTTTCTTTTAATAATGGAGTAATAAATCTTTCACAATTCGCTAAAGTCTGTTTTCTAATATATCCCATATCATCTGTAATTAAATTTAAGTTACCTTTGGAAATCTCTATATAATATCCAAATACTTTATTAAATCCAATTTTTAAATTTTTAATTCCAGTTCTTTCTTTCTCCTCAAGCTCAAATTTACTAATAAAATCTTTTCCTCCACTTCTCAAATCTTTTAATTCATCTAATTCTTTGGAATATCCTTCTTTAATTAAATATCCTTCTTTTAATCCTATTTGAGGTTCTTCATAGATAGAATTATCTAGCAATTCATATAATGAATCTAGAGTATCAATTTCTTGATAAAATTGAATACTCATTAGCATTTCCTTTATTACAGGTAATACTTTTAAAGAATTCTTTAATTGAATTAAATCCCTTGCATTCGCATTTCCTAAAGCAACTCTTCCACTTAATCTTTCTAAATCGTATACTTCATATAAATTTCTTCTTAAATCCTCAGCTAAAATAAATTCTTCTATTAACTTGCTGACAATATTATACCTTTTTTCTATCTTTCTTTTTTCCTTTAAAGGTGCTTCAATCCATTGTCTTAATTTTCTACTTCCCATAGCCGTTTTTGTCTGATCAAGAAGCCATAATAGCGAATAATTCTTTTCTTTTAGCCTTAAACTTTCTGTTAACTCTAAATTTCTTTTAGTATGAACATCCATTCTTAAAAAATTATCATCTTCATTAATAATTACTTTTTGTAAATGCGATAAAGTTCTTTTTTGATCATGCACTAAATAATATAGTAGATGTTTAATCGCAGTTACATATCTCAAATCAGTAATATTTCGATAGCAAAAATTATAATCATCATTATCCATTACATAATCAGTTACTGTCACTGGAATTTGATATTGATTTTTTAATAATTTAATAATTGTTTGACTTACCAATGAATTAGCAATTACCTCACTTAAACCAAAAGATAATATTTCATTGATTAATTTATTGGTATCATGAATAATGATTTCAGCATATAATTCTCCAGTAGTAATATCTGTATAAACAATGGCATAACAATATTCGTAGTCATAAATACTTCCTATATAATTATTTACTTTTTCATCTAAACAATTAGAATTGGTCACTGTTCCTGAAGAAATTACTTCTGTAACATCTCTTTTTACAATTCCTTTTGCATCTTTTGGATCTTCCATTTGTTCGCAAATCGCTACTTTAAATCCTTTTTTAACTAATTTATCTACGTATATATCTACTGCATGATGAGGAACACCACACATGGGAACACGTTCTTCTAATCCAGCATTTCTCCCTGTCAATGTTAATTCTAATTCATGTGATACTACCTCTGCATCCTCAAAAAACATTTCGTAAAAATCTCCTAGACGATAAAGTAGAATAACATCGGGATAGTGATCTTTTAATTCTACATAATGTTTCATCATGGGAGCTAATTTATTTCTGTCAACTTCACTTAATTTCATATTTCCACCTTACTTCTTGCTTATTAATTATATCAAAAAAACAAATAAGTAGTAAGTATTTTACTTAATTGTTTACATATTTCATTGGTTCTTATTTTTTTTATGAAAATACGGAATATTGTTTAACTAATAAAAATAAAATTCTTTAAATATTTTTTTTGAATAGAAGATTATTTTCTTGCTTGCATCATTATAGTTTTAAATTTTACAAAAAAACTAGATATAAGTAATACCTAGTCTTTATTATCTTTCTTACTATTTTCTGAAGATTTCATTAAATCGATTGCCTTCTTAATTTTTAAATCATATGCGACGGCATCTACGCCACCGGTTGCCTCTTTTATCTCTTCTTCTGTTACCTTATATTTTTTAGCCATTTTAGAAATTTCTTGCTGTGCTTCTTCAGGTGATGCCTCAATCCCCTCTTCTTTTATAATAGCATTTAATAAATAACTATTATGAAGTCTACGAGAGGCATCATTCTTCATATGATCAACGATGTCTTTTTTGGTTGTTCCAGCGTATTCTAAGTACGTTTCTTCTGCCATTCCCTGTGCAGCTAGTCTATCAATATTTTCCTTATACATTGCTTCTGCTTCGGATTCAATGATTTCATCATCAATTTCAATTTCCATATTGGAAACTGCTTTTTCTAATAAATCATCAATATATTTTTGTTCTGCTCTATCTTCTTTTGCTTCCTTAATTTCTTTCTTTATTTTTGCTTCTAATTCTTCTTTAGTATTTATTCCTTCCATACCTAAATCTTTAAAAAACTCTTCATCTAATTGGGGAATGATACGGTTTTTAATTTCATTTACTTTAACTTTAAAAACAACATCCTTTCCTGCTAAATCTTCTTGTCCATAATCTTCTGGGAAAGTTAAGTTAATATCTTTTGTTTCCCCTTCTTTCATCCCAATGACTCCATCTTCAAAACCAGGAATGAAAGTATTACTTCCAATTTCTAGAGAATAGTTTTCTTCTTTTCCACCATCAAAAGCAACACCATCCTTGAATCCTTCAAAATCAATAATTGCAATATCTCCTTTTTCAACTGCACCTGTATCTTTTACAACTAATTCAGCATAGTCATTTAACAAAGTATCAATTTTCTTTTGAATTTCATCCTTGGTAACTTTAACAGTATCTTTCTTTACATTTAGGTTTTTGTAATCTCCCAATTTAACAACAGGATCTAAAATGAAAGTGAATTTTGCTTCTAATTCATCATTTGTGATTTTGATAAGTTCTATTTTAGGACTTAATACGGGAACTAATTTATCTTCCTTCAAAATTCTATTGTATTCTTGATCAATTATTTCATTAGCGGCCTCCATAGCGATTTTTCCAGGAAAATTTCTTTCAAAAACACTTCTAGGAGCTTTCCCTTGACGAAATCCAGCTATGTTCTGTTTAGAATTTAACTTTTTGAAAACTTTATCTTGTACTTTTTCCCAATCTTCTTTTTGTGGCTTGTAGTTTATTACTTTCTTCATTTTTACCTCCTATAGTATTTCTACTATTTTTACATCATATGTTCCATTTGGACTTTCAACAGAACGAATCTCCCCAACTTTTGCATTCATAATTGCAACTGCTAATGGAGATTCATTCGAAATTTTATTATTTGATGGGTCTGCTTCTTTAGAACCGACAATACGATATTCTTCAACCTCATCATCATCTTCATCTATATATTTAATTTTAACTGTTGTTCCAAGACTTACTGAATCAGTAGAACCGGCTTCTATAATATGAGCATTTTCTATAATTTTTTCTAATTCTTGAATACGACCTTCTACTTGAGCTTGTTCAGCTCTAGCGGCATCATAATCAGCATTTTCTGATAAATCACCTAATGCTCTTGCTTCTTTTAAAGCTTTTATAACAGCTGGTCTTTTTATATTTTTAAGTTCATTTAATTCGGTTTCTAATTCTAAAAATCCTTCATCAGTTAAATACACTTTTTCATTTGACATTTCTGTATCCCTCCTCAACTATTTCAACATTTTACTCTAAATTAAGTCATTTGTCAAGAAAAAATAAGTACAAATATAAGGTTATAATTGACTTACTAATTCTTTAAATAAATCTCCCCTTTGATAAGCATTTTGAAACATATCAAAACTTGCTGATGCAGGAGAAAATAATACAATTTCTCCAGGAGAACTAATTTGATAAGCAATGCTTACCACTTCTTCTAAAGTATCCATCATGTAAATTTGAACGTCTTGATTAGTTTTCTTTTGTAAAGTCCTAACCGCATCATAAATTTTTTCTTTTGTTGCTCCAAATAAGATTAATTTGCTTACTTTATTTAAAATCGGTGCCGCTAATGGTTCATAAGAAATGTTTTTATCATATCCACCGGCAATTAAGACAATATCACTATCAAAGGCATAAATTCCTGCTAAGGTTTTATCGGGGGTGGTACTAGCAGAATCATTATACCATTTTACACCTTTTATTTCTCTTACAAATTCTAATCGATGACTCACTCCATTTAATTTTTCTAAAATATTTTCTAATTTATCTTGATCTTTTATAATAAAATCACTTATAGCGTTTAATGCTGCACATATATTCAAATAATTATGTTTTCCTTTTAAAAGAAGTTTTCTAGTATCAATTATTTCTTTATCTTGATATTTGATAAACTCATTATCTAAGTAATAATTATTTTCTGTGTTTTTAGTTCCAAAGTACCGAATTTTACTACATATATCTTTAGAAAACTCTTTTACAATTTCATCATCTTGATTCAAAACTACTATATCATTCTTAGTTTGATTCTTAAAAATATTTTTTTTAGCAGCAATGTATTCTTCATAATTTTTATGAATATCCAAGTGATCAGGACTAATATTGGTAACTACCGAAATAGAGGGTGAAACTTTCATCTCCATTAATTGAAAACTAGATAATTCTAAAATAACGATATCATTTTCCGTCATGTTATCTAATTGATTAAATAAAGGAATACCAATATTACCACCAAGATAAGTATGATAACCTAAATTAGTTAAAACATAGTTTACAATTGTAGTGGTAGTTGTTTTCCCTTTACTACCCGTTATACCAATTACTTTAGAGGGGGTAAGACGTATTACTTGTTCTACCTCTGTTGTCACTATAGCACCACGTTTTTCTTCTTTTCTTAAATAGGTATTGGTCGGTAAAAAACTAGGACTGCGAAAGATAATATCAAATCCCACTAAGTTTTCAAGATAGTTTTTTCCTCCATAAAACTTTACTTTGTTTTTTTTGATAATTTGCTGGGTTTCTGCTTTCATATCTTCTAATTCTTTTTGATCAAATAACGTCAGATTACATCCTAGATTATTTAGATAATTAAGAAGTGGTAAGTTACTAACCCCCGCTCCTATTATTGCAATTTTTTTAGTTTTAAGTTCTTCTTTGAATTTTTCTAATTTTTGATTCATTTTTAGCACTTCCATTCTTTTGAATCTCTATTTATAAATATCACGAATTATAGAGATTGGGATATATTCATTATCAATAGTGATGATATTATTATGATTTCTAGCAATAATTCTTCTTTTTATTGTATCGGTATCTGTTACAATAGTAACATCTGCCTTGTAGACATAATCTGCTGCTTGAAAGATATCATCAATTTTTTTATCGATAGAAATATTCGCGTAGCGACTGCTTCTTGTTTCTTCGGGTTCTTTTTTATTCATAGTGCTGTAAACTTTTTGAACATTATCCATATTTTTATGAATTTTATTTTGATACATTTTAGGCAATTCTTTATTCATGTTCCACCTCACTTTAATGATATGAGGAACTTATCTCTTTTAGACCTAAAATTTATTTTACTTTCTTGACTAATCGATAATGGTTGGGATTATCTACCGTTTCTTCTTTGATAATTAGTTCATTGTATAAACCTTTATTTTGAGAAATTTCACGCATGGCTTTTACAAATAAAGAGTCAACTGTACCTATTAAACCTCTAGCACCAGTTTTCTTTTCTAAAGCGTCTTTAGCAATTTTTTCATAGACATCATCTGACATTTGAAGCTGGATTCCTTCACTTTCTAAAATTTTAATTTTAGAATTTAGTAATTCACCATGAGGATTTTTAATAATTTGTATAAGATGTTCTTTATCGAGTGGTGATAACTCAATGATATTAGAAAATCTACCAACTAACTCGGGAATAAGTCCATATCTAAAGAGATCTTCTGATGTAATCTTTGATTTAGTTAAATTATTCTGAGTTGACTGATTGGAGGAAAAACCTAATTTCTTTTGACTTTGTTTTTGAATTTTATCAAGGTTTGAAAATGCCCCTACTCCAATGACAGTGATTTCTTCCGTATTTAACATAATCATTTCTGGTTCAAAAACAGTACCAATATTAAGATAATAAGTACCATCTTCTAGGAGTTTTAAGAGTTCTTGTTGAACTCCTGTCGTAGCAACATTATCTTGTCCAAAAGAATTATCATTTTGTGCAAGTTTATCAATTTCATCTAACACAATAATGCCATGTTCGGCTTTATTTTTATCGTTTTGACTTTTTAGTAGTAAACTTTTTAAAACATCTTCGACACTATTTCCCTGATAACCGGTTTGCGTTAATTCGGCAGCATTCACAATCACCATAGGAATCTTTAACTCTTTACTTATAACCCGAATAATTTCTGTTTTCCCGACACCAGTAGGTCCAATTATTAAAATATTACTTTTGCGGATTCCTTTGGAATTTTGCCATAAGATAGAAACAATATCTTCAATTGCTTCATCTTGACCTAGTACCTTATTCTTTACTTCATGTATCAAAGCTTTCGTATTAATTAAATTAGAATATTCTTTTTTAGTGTTTTCTTCTTGACGCAAATAATCAGTTACTTTTTTAGTCATAATTTGATCTAGATCTTCATCATATAAGGCATAAGTTGTATGATATTCTCTATCTTCGGTAATGAAGGCTAAATCCTTATAAGTTACAGGGTCAGTTGTTGCATAATAATAAAAATCTAATTGTAAATCTTTTAAATAGGCTTTACATAGTCCACCTAGGGTTTTCTTTTTGTAAAATTTCCTTAACTTTCCTACTGTTGTACGTAAGGCATAACCACATCCTTCTTCAGTTTCAACTAAATGAAGATGCTCTTTTCCATCAGTATCGATGAATGTCATGTTCTTTTTATTTAATTTTCCCGGTAAAACAGCACACGGATGGAAAAAATCAGGTGGAATTTCTCTTTTTATTCTTTTAAAAATTACAACTAATTCTGTACTATTAGGTATTTTATTCATCCTATTTTCCCCTTTCTTTATTTTATGGATTCAATCTATTTGGACTTCTAAATAAAAACATTGCATCTCTTAAATGAGGTAATCCTAGTAATAACATTGTTAATCTATCTACTCCTATAGCAAATCCCCCATGTGGAGGGCAACCGTATTTAAAAAACTCTAAATAAAATTTAACATCTTCTCCTAATCCTTTTTCTTCAGCTTGTTTTTTTAAAACTTCGTAGCGATGTTCTCTTTGAGCTCCAGTAGTAATTTCAGTTCCTCTCCAAATTAGGTCGTAACCTAAAGGGGTTCCAGATTCATCTCTCATGTGATAAAACGCTCTTTTGGTAGCACTAAAATCAGTGATGAAGATAAATTCACTATTGTAAACTTCCATAGCATATTGATAGGCTAATGCTTCAGTTTCCGCATTTAAGTCACCGACATCAGCATCAGGTATTTGATAACCATAACGTTTATGTAATTCTTGGTATAAATCTTGAAGTTTTATGACTGGAAAATCTTTTGCTGGTACTATCACTTCATAACCAAACTCTTTTAAAATAATATCTCCATATTTTTCTTTGATTTTCTTTAAAGCATATTTTAACATTTCTTGTTCAAGATACATTACATCTTTGTAACTATCAATATAAGAAAATTCTAAATCAAAAGAAGTAAATTCTGTAGTATGACGATTGGTATTAGAGTTTTCTGCTCTAAAGGCTGGTGCTACTTCAAATATTCTATCAAATCCACTTGCCATCGCCATTTGTTTATAAAATTGAGGACTTTGAGCTAAGTAGGCTGTTCTATCAAAATATTTTACTTCAAACACGTCCGATCCTGATTCACTAGCGGCACCAATTAATTTGGGAGTATGAATTTCCATAAAATCTTCTTGGTATAAAAATTCTCTCATAACTTGTACTAGGTAACTTTGAATTCTAAAAATTAAGGTGTTTTTTTCACTTCTTAAGTCTAACCAGCGATAATCCATTTTGGTATCTACACTAGCGTTATCTTCAATAGGACTAACTTCTGCTAAACTAAGAATTTTAAAAGACTCTGGTATAAATTCACGTCCACCATCTTTTACATATTCACTTTTTACCATTTTTCCAGTAAATGATACAAAACTACCTACAGTTATTTTAGATATTTCTTTTGTTAATTCTTCTTTTTCACTTTTAGAGATTGATACTTGAATATGATCCGTTCTATCTTTTATGATAACAAATACCATATACTTGGTGTCTCTTACTTTTTCTACTAATCCACTGATAGTGGTTTCAACATTTTCTGTTAATTCATTTATTTTTGTTCTCATCTTTTTCCTTCTTTCTAAAATTAAAAGTACATAAAAGAAATAATATAAAGACGAATGATTCATCCGCGGTGCCACTTTATTTCACTTATGTGCTCTTTTTTGATAACGGTATTTTTCCCGAGTTTGTTTTTCTAACCTATTTGTCACATCTAGGTCAAACAAATAAATATAAACAGATTATAGCATAAATATTATTAGATAGTTAATTTTTAACAATTAAGTTACTTTATTATTAAATATATCTTTTAGTAATATCCAATTATTATTTTCCATATCTTCTGTATATTCAGTATTGCAAAAATATAATTGCTCATTCTTATCATAATCTCTTACAAATCCCCAATTGACATTATATCTTTTAGCGTATTCCTTTAATGCTTCAAATTTATTTTCTACTTTAATATCTATATTTTTAGATTTACCATCAGCATTCTCCCCTCCCTTAGCTTCTATAATCCATATTTTATTATTTTTATCACAAACTATAAAATCAGGATAAAAATGCCTTTTATGATTAACAGCATCTACATATACTACCCCAAAATAATCACTAGATGATTCTCCATTTTTATAGAACCACTTGATGTTATCGTTATTTTCGCAGAAAAATTCAAACATTCTTTCACTTTTAGATTTTATTGTACTATTAGGGTAATTGATATATGCAGATTTTTCATATATAGTAGTATCTTTCATTTTAGGATCATATTTAATGTAATCCATTTGGGGTAAGTGCCAATCAATTTCTTTAAGTTCTTCAAACTTCATTTTCATTTGTCTTGCACGTTTATTTACTGCCTCACTAAAATCTATTTTTAATAAACCAACATTGTTAATCACAAAAGCATAAAATTCTGTTAATGTTAAATCTACAAATTTTTTAGTAAATAGTTTTTGCTTCCAAAACATTCTTTCAAGCATTAATCTTGTTCTATCGTAACGCATTCCAATTTTAGATGCTATTTCATTTATAGCGTGTCTTAACTCAAAGCCATTTTTATTTGTAGTAACAATAGATTCAACTTTAATTCTATTAGCATTTTCTAATTCATCTGAATTAATTCTAACAATCTTATCTTGTACTATAT
>CAYOCA010000031.1:0-10328 GCA_964402345.1 uncultured Muribaculaceae bacterium
ACTTTGAGACTATATTTCCTGAGTAAATCAGTTTCCATTACTTTGAGAAGTCACCTATTTTTAAAATTCTAGATTTTATTTTATGCGTCTAGAGGTACTACCTTGATATTTTTATCTATACTTTGAACAATATTTTTATATTCATCATATACCTCTTTATAATTTGTTAAGTAAGTTTCATTCAACAAATGAAAGGGAATAACTTTAAAATCATGATAATCTTCTGTATAGTAAGTATATAATAGTTCATTTTCTAACTGATCAATATGAATTTCTACATCATTTTCATCAACATTCTTTGTAATCATTATATTACTCATAAGTCCAATACGATTTCCTAAATCAACTACCTCATGAGCTGAAAGAAAATTTCCTAAAGAGTAAATCACTAAAGTATTGCTTATCCATTCAATAGGTTGAATGACATGTGGATGTGTTCCAATAATTATATCAACTCCTAGACTCGCTAAAAAATTCGCCATATCTTTCTGATAAGCATTCGGTGTATATTGATATTCTACTCCCCAATGCATCGCAACGATTAAAACATCTACTTGTTGTCTTACCTTTTCAACATCTTCTTTGACCTGATTTTTATATTCTTGATAACGTAAATCTTCCTCGGGATTACTTCCAGTAACAGGCCAAACATTGACTAAATATTCTTTTCCACCAGGAATTACAATTCCATTTATTCCATAGGTATAATTAAGCATGGTATAGGTAATATGATTCTTCTTTCTTATCTGTATTTCGCTTCGTGATTCAGCACTGATATAACTACCTACAGCTAAAATATCCTCTTTAGAATTTGTAAGAAAAGAATCCCAATAATTCCTGGAATTAATAATCGCCGTCTCTCCTCGATCCATAGTATGGTTTGTAGCAAGGGATACCAAATTAAATCCAGCATCCACCATTGCATCTCCAACTTCATAAGGAGAATTAAATGCTGGATAACTAGATACCCCAATGTCACTTCCACCTAAAATAGTTTCTTGATTATAATAAGCAAGGTCATATTTTTGAACCATTGGTTTAATAAATTCAAGTATTGGTGTAAAGTCATATCCATTTCCACCAGCATAAGTTTTAGCTTCCATGTATATTTTATCATGAATTAAATTATCTCCTACCATTGTCATTGACAATTGATAAATTTCTTCTTTGGGTATATCTTTAGAATCTACGGGATTTATCTTGTCTTGAAAATAATTTTGATAATAGAAAATACCAAAGAAACATAAACTTAAAAGGAAAAGAAGGAAAAAGCATCCCCAAAGAAAAATTCTATTTTTCCTTCTTTTTTTTCTTTTCTTCTTCATAAACAACTCATTCCTCACTTAAAGGTTTTACTGATATATTGCTATCATATCTCTGTACTACTTCTTTATATCTTTCATAAACTGATTTATAGTCTGGTAAGTAATTACTAATTTCGATACTAGAAAAAGGAATAACTTTAAAATTTCGCCAATTCTTATAATAAGTATAAACTAATTCATTATCTACATCGCTAATTTGAATAGTAGACTCTTCTTTCTTTACTTTTTTTTCTATTTTTAAACTAGTCATCAAACCTACCATTTTATTATAATTATCATCTTGATATTGAGCTGAAATAAAATTACCTAAAGAATAAATTACTAATGTATCATCAATCCATTCAATGGGCTGAATAACATGTGGATGTGTTCCAATAATTATATCAACTCCTAAACTCGCTAAGAAATTCGCCATGTCTTTCTCATATTCTGTTGGTTCATCAGTATATTCTACTCCCCAGTGCATAGCAACTATTAAGACATCTACTTGTTTTCTTACAGCTTCAATATCTTTTTTGACTTGTTCTTTATATTCTTGATATTCTGTATCTCTTTCGACATCATTTAATTCTAAATCAGTTGGCCAAACATTAACTAAATATTCTTTTCCTGAAGGTACTGGTATGCCATTCGTGCCATAAGTATAATTAAGCATGGTATAAGTAATATGATTTACTGTAACAATATGTACTTCATTTCGGGCATCTACACTGTCATAACTACCTACTGCTAATACTCCGTCTTGCTGATTCCAGTATTCACGAGATGCTAAAACAGCTTTTTCTCCAGAATCCATAGTATGATTCGTAGCTAAAGAGACTAAATTAAATCCAGCATCTATCATAGCATCTCCTACTTCTTGTGGAGAATTAAAGGTAGGATAATCACTGACACCTAATTCTTTTCCTCCTAAAATTGTTTCTTGATTGTAATAAGCAATGTCATAGGTACTAACAATTGGTTTAATCAATTCATACATCGTTGTAAAGTTATAATTTCCACTACTATCCATCGCATCTTTGTAAACACTAGAATGAATCAAATTATCTCCTGCCATAATCATCGTTGCTTGATAAGTTTCTTCTTTTTCGACATTATCATCTTCTTTAGTTGCGCTAGTATTACTAGTATTTTTTAAAGTTACTTGAGAAGAATTATTTCCAACGAGATATATACCTATTAAAAAAAATAAAATAACTAATTCTATAGCAATAAAAATATTTCCTACTTTTAATTTTCTTTTTACTTTCTTCTTCATATCCAACTTACTCCTTTACTTTCTTTAAAAAACTTATTTTACTTTTCTACTAAAGCAAAATCAACCATACTTGTTTCTTTATTAGCAGCAATTACTTTTACTGTTACTTGATCTCCAAAAGTATATTTTTTCTTTTTATTTTTACTTACTAAACTAAATAGAGAGTCTACGTAATGATATCCTCCAGACATCGTTTCTATTTTTACGAGTCCTTCTACAGTATTGGGTAGTTCTACAAAGAAACCAAACTCCTGTACTCCCGATATTACTCCTTCAAATTCTTCTCCAATATGTTCTTCCATATATTCAGCCTTTTTCATATCATCAACATCTCTTTCACATTTTTGGGCATCCTGTTCTTTTATAGAACAATGATTAGACATTTCAGGTAAATTATTACTCCAATATTCAATGATTTCATCAGAATAATGTTCTGTATAATCTTTTACTAAACGATGCAAAATTAAATCAGGATATCTTCTAATAGGAGAAGTGAAATGGGAATAACATTTGCTACCAAGTCCAAAGTGACCAATATTTTCTTCACTATAGATAGCTTTTGCCTGAGAACGTATCGCTAAATCATTTAAAATTTTAGCATCTGGTTTGTCTTTTAACTGTTTCAAAATATTTTGTAAATCGCGACTGGTGATATTGTTCTTTTTACCATTTACTACATAACCTCTTGCACTTAAAAATTCAAAGAAACTACTTAATCTTTTTTCATCTGGTTTATCATGAACGCGATAAATTCCTGGTAAATTTTGATAATAGATAAAACTACCTACTGTCTCATTAGCAACAACCATAAAGTTTTCTATCATATTTTCTCCTGTACCTTCGTTACGTAATTTAATTTCAATAGGATGACATTCTTCATCGACAATAATTTTCGCTTCTGGACTAGAAAACTCAATATATCCTCTTTCGATCATTTTTCTTCTTAAAATATCTGATAATTCCTTCATTATATGAAGAGTTTCAACAAAGGGTTCATATCCACTAGCAACAATATTCTTATCTAAAATATCATTTACTTTATTGTAAGTCATTTGAATTTTACTTTGAATAACACTTTTTTCTATTTTGTAGTTAGTAACTTTTCCTTTTTTATCAATTTTCATAATACAGGACATAGCAAGTCGATCAACATGGGGATTTAAAGAACATATTCCATTTGATAAACGATGAGGTAGCATTGGAATGACTCTATCTACTAAATAGACACTTGTCCCCCGTTCATAAGCTTCTTCATCTAATTTACTTCCCTTTAAAACATAGTGACTTACATCAGCAATGTGGACACCTAATTCATAGGTATTAGCATCTAATTTTTGAATACTAACCGCGTCATCAATATCTTTCGTATCATCACCATCAATTGTAAAAATTGTTTGATTTCTTAAATCTAACCTTCCCTTTATTTCAGATGCACTAACTTCATCGGGAAGGTTTTTGATAGATTCTAATACTTCTTCTGGAAATTGTGGTTTGAATCCGTGTTCATAAACAAATGAAAGGATATCTACACCAACATCATTCTTATGTCCAATTACATGAATAACTGCTCCTAAATAGTAATTACCTGCTATTGGTTTTACAACTACTTTATGACCATCAACTAAACCTTTTACGTAGGAATCAGCAATTTGAAGATCAATATTTCCTTTTTTATCAGGGTGAACAAAACATTTTCCATCTTTAAAATAGACAGTTCCAACTATTGCTTCTTCGTTTTTTTCTATTACTTTAACAATTCTTCCTTCTGTCTTATTATTTATTAATTCTAATAGGACAATATCATTGTTCTTAGCATCTAAAAGATTATCTTTATGAATATAAATATCTTGCTTTCCTTCTCCAATTTCAACAAAACCAAACCCTTTTGGATTCATTAATAATTTTCCTTTTAATAAATGACTATTTTTTAATAATAAATATCTTTTTTTCTTCTGGCTATAATATAAAATACCTTGACTTGTCATCTCATTTAATTTACTATCTAATTTTTTATAATCTTCAATTGAAGTAAAACCTAAGGCATCATTTATTTCAATTGCGCTCATCGCGGGTTTATCTTGATTATTTAATAATTCTATTATATCTTGTTCCATCTTTACACTCCTTTTATTAGTTGTATTTCAACTTTATGTGCCTAAATACTTTTATTTTAAATATAAAAACTTTTTATCTAACATTTACTATTTAGATTATAACAAATTTAATTTTAATAATCAATGCTCTGTGGTTCTTCTGCTACTGTTCTCCTAAAAAAAACTGTTAAGAAATTGATCATTTAATTTCCCAACAGTTCTTCTACAATCTTAATGGTCGGGAAGGCAGGATTTGAACCTGTGACCTCTACGTCCCAAGCGTAGCGCTCTACCAAGCTAAGCTACTTCCCGAAAAAAATAAATGGTGGAGAATAAGGGATTCGAACCCTTGACCCCCACGGTGCAAACGTGGTGCTCTAGCCAGCTGAGCTAATTCCCCATCAACAAATAAGATTATATCAATTTTCTCGTACATTGTCAATAATTTTTTAATATTTTCGTTATAAGCGGGTTACAATTCATGGGCAAATAGTAACTGTAACCCAAATAAAAAGATTCTTTCAAATTAATATCCCACTTTAAAAAAATTTGAATAAATATTGTAGAAAAAATATTGTTATGGTATAATTCTAAATGACAGGAGGAAGAAAATGGAGATTGCATTATTAGTTATATCAGTTTTGTTAATTATTATTGTATTATTACAAAGTGGAAAAGCAGAAGCGGCTGGGCAAATCATGCAAAGTGGAAACTCCGATTTATTTTCAAATCGAAAAGAAAGAGGTCTAGAATTATTTATTAGTAGACTAACTATGCTATTAGGAGTTGCTTATTTTGCTTTAGCTTTATTCATATCTTTAAAATAGCTTATTATGTTAAATTGCATAATAAGCTATTTTAATTTTTATAGATAAATTCTTCTTTAAATAAATCATCCTTTTTTCCCTTATAAATTTTCTAAATCTAAATAGTGATTTAACAATATTATTATCAAATTAGCAATTTATAGAACTTAAATTCTTTAATCATTTACTACTTTAAAGAAAAAAATAGACTCATTTTTGGTACATTTACATATAATAAAATTGAATCAAACTTAGGAGGGATAAAAACCATGAATGATAGAGATATGTACTATGGATCATACGGATATGGAGGATTTTCTCCAATGAATATGCCAACGAATCAGATGCAACCTTCATTTCCAACAACAATGCCAACTCAATTAAATCAAAATTCTTATGCAACTAGTCAATTTAATGATATGAATGAAAGAATTAATCGTTTAGAACGTCAAGTAAAAAGATTAGATCAACGATTAACGAGACTAGAAACTCCATATGCAAACAGTAATATATCTAAAAATATGGAACCAGATAACAATATGTATATGATGTAAACTATTTTCTAATTTCAAACATTATTTACTCATACTCTAAAAATAACTTATACTATAAGATTTTTCTTCTTTCAAAAAATATATTACCCCAAAGCATAAAAATGATTAGTTTAAAGTTCAAATTCTACTTTTAAATATCAAAATAGAATAAAGTTTAAAATTACCTCAAAAAAACTATGAGGTAATTTTTCTACTTTTTTAGAAAATTATTTTTTTCTAACTTGAATTATTTATTTCCTAGTTTTTAAACACCAACTTGATAATTTTTCTTTTTTAGAATCATTTTTCTTAACATATCAACTGGTATAACTGTTAAAGAAATTAATATCATAGTCATAAATTCAAAGAAAGTTAATCCTGACGTTCGAAATAAAGTACCACCATAATAAATCATTCCAACTTGTACTACCATAATAAATAGAATAACTCCTAAAAATACTTTATTTTTAAAAATGTTACCTAGTATATTCAACCTGACCGTCCTAGCATTAAAACTATTAAAAATACTAATAAAAATAAATAATCCAAAGAATGCTGTCATCAAATATTTATTATCTACACTATAACGAAATAATCCTTTTACCCATTCACTTTTTAAAAAGAAGATACAAAGAAGAGAAGAATACAATCCAGTTATTAAAACTTCATTTAACATATAACGATTCATAATTTCTTCATTTCTCTTTTTAGGTAACTCTTCCATATATTCTTTCAGTGGTGGTTCATATGAGAAAGCAAGACCCGCTAATGTATCCATAACCATGTTAATCCATAACATTTGTACAACTGTAACAGGAGTTGGAATTCCAATAAATGGACCAACAACAGAAATACTTACTGCACATAGATTCACAGTTAATTGAAAAATAATAAACTTCCGAATACTTTTAAAAATAGTTCTTCCATAAAGAACAGCTTTTGCAATCGATAAAATATTATCATCTAAAATTACAATATCACTTGCTTCTTTAGCAACCTCTGTCCCACTCCCCATAGCAAACCCAACATCTGCTTGTTTTAAAGCAATCGCATCATTGACACCATCTCCTGTCATTCCAACTACTAAATTACATTCTTTAGCAACTCGAACTAATCTACTTTTATCAGCTGGCATTGCTCTAGCAATTACTCGTAATTTTGGTAAAACTTTTTTTAAATCATCATCACTTAACCTTGCTAATTCATCACTACTCATAACTATATCGTGACTACTTTCTAAAATTCCCACTTCTTTCGCAATATTTAGAGCGGTATCTTTATGATCGCCAGTAATCATTACTGTTTGAATACCCGCATTCTTAATAAAATGAAGTCCTTCTTTACTTTCTTCTCTAACATCATCTTTAATAAAAACAAACCCTAATAATATTAAATTATCTAATTGTCTGCTAACTCCTTCTCCATAAGCTACACATAAAACTCGAATTCCTTTATTCATGACCTCAATGACTTTCTTTTCTAAGGATTCTTTGTCTAAAATTAACTGTTTAAAACCATCTTTGTTTAAATAACGATCACATTTTTTTAAAATAACTTCCGTTGCACCTTTTACGTAACGATATTGTTTTCCATCTTCTTCTGTCACTACTAAAGAATATTTGTTTTTACTATCAAAATAAACTTGATCTAATATTTTTACCCGTTCATTACGATTTACTTTTACAAAATTTAGTAAGGCTTTATCAGTAATATTTCCTCCAATAATCTGATTACTCTCTTTATCAAAAGTACTTTCATTATTATAAATTAAACTGTTAATAAAATAATTTCGGTAACGATCGCTGACGCTATTTAAGTTGTCAAATGTTACTTGATTTCCTAACATACATTCTACTACTTCTAATTTTCCTTTGGTGAGTGTTCCGGTCTTGTCCGTGAATAAAATGTTTAAACTACCTGCAGTTTCTATACCAACTAGTTTTCTGACTAAGACGTTATTTTGAAGCATTCTTTTCATATTTGAGGATAGCACTAAAGTAACCATCATAGGTAATCCTTCAGGAACAGATACGACAATAATAGTAACACTAAGGGTTAGAGCATGTAGAATATAAGCAAATAATAAAGATAAATCACTTACTGTAGCAATAATTTTTGCAAGTTGAAAACCATTACTAATAATAATTTTATTGAAAAGATAACTAATACTAACTAAGCCAGCACTAATATATCCTAACTTGCTAATCATAACAGCAAGAGAATTTAATCTTTCTTTTAAAGGAGATGTTCCACTACTTTCTCCTAATTCTTCAACCATTTTTCCATAGTAAGTTTCATTCCCAGTCTTTTCTACTCTAACAAAAGCATTTCCATTATAAACAACACAACCTCTATAAACGGTATCTTTTATTCTTTTTTGGATACTGGTAGCTTCTCCATTCATCGCGGACTCGTCCACGTCAATAACTCCATGAATAATTACTCCATCAGCACCTATTTTATCTCCAGCATTTAAAACTAAAATATCTCCTACTACGATTTCATCAATTAAAATTTCTTTTAATTTACCTTCTCTTTTAACACGGCATTTTATTTTAGAGGATTCACTCATTAATCTTTCAAATGCTTTAGATGATCCATACTCGCTGATGGTAGAAATGAAAGAAGCAATAATAATCGCGATAACAATTCCAACTGTTTCATACCAATCAAAATCATGAATTAAAAAGATAGTTTTAATTCCTAAAGCAATGAGTAAAATTCGAATAATAGGATCTCCTAAACTTTCTAAAAATAATCCCCAAAAATTATCTTTTTTTCCTACTGTAATTTCATTTGTTCCATATTTTTTTCTATTTTGTACTACTTCTTTTTCATTTAATCCATTCATAATGATTCACCTAATGAATTATATAAAAAAAAGAAGAGTATATGTTAAATTTAAATAGACAAAATTTTAACATTATTTTTCTTATGGATAAACGGTTCTTAAAAATGGTATTTATTTCTTTTTGTTTTTATCTTTTTGTTCTATCAATTCATATTCTTTTCCATGTTTCTTCTTTATTTTAATTAATATTTTTTTATCTTGTTTTAATTTTTCTAATATTTTTTTCTTTTCTTCATTCATATAAACCTCCTAAAAATTACTATAACAATTTTTAATCTTTCTTTAATGTAATATGATACAAATTTTGATAAACTTTTATGGAACTAGAAATATTCTTTAGTTTCTATTATTTTACTATCTATTTTTATCATTAATCCTTTAGTGTCTATATCAAGTTCATTAACTCTATGTGTTGCTTCAAGTGTTGTATCAAATTTTCTAATTTCATCCTCTAAAATATCTTTAATATATTGAAGTTCTTCTTCTGAATTACTATTTTCTATTGCTTCATTTAATACTGTACTTATTCTATCAGGTGAAAAATATTGGATTACCAATGAAGAATCAGTTTGATTTCTATATCCACTTCTATTATTTTCATGTAAAGTTAAAATTTCTTTTAATAATTCTACATTATTGGTATTTTTATATTCAGTTATTAAATTATCAATTTTAGCACTTTCTGTCGCTGCTAAAGAATTTTTATTTATGTAAACTAAAGGTACATTAAATTCAACACTTGCTTTATAAGCATTCTGTTTTTGTTCATCAGACATTTCTTCAAAAACAACGACATAATCAGGTTGAATATTTGCTAATTCTCCCTCACCAGTTAAATTGGTTCTTTCAAGATTAAATTCATTATGAGTATGTCTTGTTTCGTTCATTACATCTTGACCTGGTAAGTATAATAATGGTCGTTGACATTTTATTACATAACCATCATTTTTTGTATAAATATCATAAGGCGCCATCATATTCATTTGTTCATTAGAAAAACTATTAAACCCAATTACTACACCAGAACCTTTTACCATAGCCATCCCCATGTTATTATTAGAAATTAATGAACAACAAATTCCATGATTAGCAGTTCTACTCGATAAATTCCATGAATCAAAATAATTATCATTTATCATAGGCATACCACCATAGTTAGTATACGTACTTTGAATTAGCATTTGAAAGTCACCTTTTGGTTCATAAATTGGTATTTGTTTTCCTTCATATTCAACATATCCAGTTATTTCTGTTGGGTTAAATAAAGTTGATTTTAAACTTTTAGTATATATTTGTTTAATTTCATTTATTATATTTAGTGTATCATTCATACTATATCTATTAACAGTATCAAAACTATTATAAAACTCTATTGCTTCTTCCATAGACATATTTAAAATATTTTTCATGTTCTCTAAATATGTCGTTGCAATACCATCAGTATCTAATTCTTTTATAGAGG
>CAYOCA010000032.1:0-10325 GCA_964402345.1 uncultured Muribaculaceae bacterium
TTTACCAATAATTACATTTTCTTTTAGTCCATGCAATTTATCGACACTTCCTTTTACAGCAGCTTCTGTTAAGATTCTAGTTGTTTCTTGGAATGATGCTGATGATAGGAAGGAATCAGTTTGTAATGCAGCTTTGGTAATACCTAGTAAAATTGGTTGACCAATAGCTGGTTTCTTTCCTTGAATAATGACATCTCTATTTCCATTGGTGAAATCACTGATGGATACAACTGTACTTGGTACAAAATCTGTATCTCCAGCTTCTTGAACACGTATTAGAGAAATCATTCTTTTAGCAATTAATTCAACGTGTTTATCATTAATATCAACACCTTGTGATCTATATACTTTCTGTACTTCTTTTAAAATATATTGTTGCACTGTATTTGGATCTGTTACTGCTAATAATTCTTTTGGAGAGACACTACCTTCGGTTAATTGGTCTCCTGCATTGACAGTACTTCCTTTTTCTACTTTTAACTTTGCACCATACATAGTTAAGTGTTCCCTAATTTCTTTATCGTTTTGAATATAAATTTTAAATCTTCCATTAACGTCTTCAATTTTTTGAACTTTTCCATCAATTTCAGAAATTGTTGCTTTTCCTTTTGGTATACGTGCTTCAAATAACTCTTCAACACGAGGTAGACCTTGAGTAATATCGGTTCCAGCAACTCCACCAGTGTGGAATGTTCTCATGGTTAATTGAGTTCCTGGTTCTCCAATAGATTGTGCTCCCATAATTCCTACTGCTTCTCCTATTTCAACTAAATTTCCAGTTGCTAGGTTTCTTCCATAACATTTTTGACAAACACCATGTGCAGTACGACAAGTTAAGGCTGTTCGGATATCTACTGCTTGAATTCCAGCTTTGATAATCTTATCAGCAATATTCTCAGTTATATAAGTGTCTTTTTCACAGATTACTTCTTTAGTTTCTGGATTAATTACTTTTTTACTTGTAAATCTACCTAAGATTCTGTCATATAAAGGTTCAATAATTCCATCTTTATCATCTGTAAAAGCACTTACTAAAGATCCTTGAGTTGTTCCACAATCCTCTTCTCTAACAATCATATCTTGTGCAACATCAACAAGACGTCTTGTCATGTAACCAGAATCTGCTGTTTTTAAGGCAGTATCAGCACTACCTTTACGAGCACCATGAGTAGATAAGAAGAATTCTGATACGGATAATCCATCATTAAATGATGATAGAATTGGGATTTCTACTGGATCTCCGTTTGGCTTTGCCATGATACCACGCATACCTGCTAATTGAACGAAGTTGGAAATAGATCCACGTGCTTTGGAATTCATCATAATGAAGATTGGATTATCTTCATATTCTTTTGATGCTGCATATTCACTTAACTCTGTTTCAATATCTTTCTTAGCTTTATTCCATACTTCTATTACTAAATCAAGTCTTTCTTTATCAGTAATTAAACCTCTTTGGAATTGCTTGTTAATTTTCTTAACTTCTTTATTACTTGCTTCAATAATTGCTTCTTTATTCTTACTTGTTACAATATCAGAGTAAGCAATGGTAATTCCTGAATAAGTTGAATATTTAAACCCTTGATCTTTTAATTTATCTAGGAAGATAGAAGTTTCTGTAGTTCGATAGCGTTTAAACATTTGAGCAATAATTTTTTCTAAAGCTCCTTTATTGAAAGGTTTTGCTCTTTTCATATTTTTTATTTCTTCTTTGATATCTTTTCCATAATCAATAAAGTATCTAGCTGGAGTTACCCCTTCGATATTTTCTGATGATGGTTCATTTAAATATGGAAATGAATCTGGTAAAATTTCATTAAAAATAATTTTACCCGGTGTTGTTACTAAATATTTATCTTTATAAGTATCTAAGAATACTTTGTGTTTAAAAGATGTTACTGGAATAGCGATACGAGTATGAAGGGTAATTTCTCTTCTTTGGTATGCCATTAATGCTTCATTGGTATTTTTGAAAGTACGCCCTTCTCCTTCTAATCCATCTTTTTCCATAGTAATGTAATAGTTACCTAAAATCATATCTTGAGATGGAGTTACAATTGGAGATCCATCTTTTGGACTTAGGATATTATTAGCACCTAACATTAATAACCTGGCTTCAGTTTTGGCTTCTTCAGATAGAGGTACGTGAACCGCCATTTGATCTCCATCAAAATCAGCATTAAATCCTGTTGTAACTAATGGATGTAAACGAATTGCTTTTCCAGAGATTAATTTTGGTTCAAATGCTTGAATTCCTAATCTGTGTAATGTCGGAGCACGATTTAGCATTACAGGATGTTCTTTAATTACTTCTTCGACAATATCCCAAACTTTTTCATCTTTGTTTTCAATCATTTTCTTAGCTGCTTTAATATTGTTCGCTAATTCTTTGGATACTAGTCCGTTAATAACATGTGGTTTAAATAATTCTAGTGCCATTTCTTTAGGAATTCCACATTGATACATTTTTAAGTCTGGTCCGACAACGATAACAGAACGGCCTGAATAATCAACACGTTTTCCTAGTAAGTTTTGACGGAAACGTCCTTGTTTTCCTTTCAACATACTGGATAGTGATTTTAGAGCTCTGTTTCCTGCTCCTGTTACGCTTCTACCTCGACGTCCATTATCAAATAATGCATCAACTGCTTCTTGTAGCATACGTTTTTCATTTTGAATAATGATAGATGGTGCCCCTAATTCAATTAGTTTCTTTAAACGGTTATTACGGTTAATTACACGTCTATATAGATCGTTTAAATCTGAGGTTGCAAAGCGACCACCATCTAGTTGAATCATTGGACGAAGTTCTGGAGGGATTACTGGTAGTGCTTCTAAAATCATCCATTCGGGTTTGTTTCCAGATGTAGCAAAGGCATTTAGTACATCTAACCTCTTTACTAATCTAACTCTCCTTTGTCCAGTAGCATTTTCTAATTCTGCTTGTAATTCTTCTAGTTCTTTATTCACATCTACTTCACTTAGTAATTGTTTGATTGCCGCAGCACCCATTCCAACCTTAAAGGTGTTACCATATTTTTCATAGTAAATACGATATTCTTTATCAGATAGGGTTTGTTTTTTTACTAACGTTGTAGCTCCTGGATCTAGAACAACATAAGATACAAAGTAAATTACTTCTTCTAGATCTCTAGGAGACATATCTAGACATAACCCAATGTAAGAAGGAATTCCTTTTACATACCAAATGTGACTTACTGGAGACGCTAATTCAATATGTCCCATTCTTTCACGTCTTACTTTAGATTTGGTTACTTCAACACCACATCTATCACAGACAATTCCTTTATATCTTAATCTTTTATATTTTCCACAACTACACTCATAATCTCTTGTCGGTCCAAAGATTTTTTCACAGAACAATCCATCTCTTTCTGGTTTTAGAGTTCTATAATTGATAGTTTCAGGTTTTTTTACTTCTCCACAAGACCAGTCGCGAATTTTTTCAGGAGAAGCGATTCCAATTTTTAAAGCTTTAAAGTTATTTGCTTCGACCATTAGAACTCACCTCCTATTTCTTCATCTGTTTCTTCTAAATCTTGATATTCTTCTATATTATCATCTTCATCATTATCAGTTTCTTCAAATGATTCTTCATCAGACTCTACATCCTCATATTCTTCTTCTAATTCATCTACATCATCAATAGCAGTATTCATGTTAATTGGTTTATGATCATCTTTTACTTCTTCAACTACTGGATTATCATCTTCGTCATCATCATCATCCATCATTTCTAATTCTTTGAATCCTACTACTTCATCATCATTATTAATAACAGAAATATCTAGACCTAATGCTTGGAATTCTTTAATTAATACACGGAATGCTTCTGGAATTCCTGGACTTGGTAATGGATTTCCTTTAACGATTGACTCATATACTTTAACACGACCTACGACATCATCTGACTTATAAGTTAAAATTTCTTGAAGTACGTGTGATGCTCCATACGCTTCTAGAGCCCAAATTTCCATTTCTCCAAATCTTTGTCCTCCAAATTGAGCTTTTCCACCTAATGGTTGTTGAGTTACTAAAGAGTATGGTCCTGTAGATCTAGCATGTAATTTATCATCTACCATGTGATGTAATTTTACGAAATACATAACTCCAACACTAATACGGTGATCAAATGGTTCACCTGTTCTTCCATCATATAGAACTGTTTTTCCATCTTCATCCATGCCCGCTTCTTTCATCATAGCGACGACATCTTCTGTACTTGCTCCATCCAATACAGGAGTTGCAACGTGAACACCTAATTTTTTGCAAGCCATTCCCATATGTAATTCTAGTACTTGACCTATGTTCATACGAGATGGTACACCTTGTGGATTTAACATGATATCAATTGGAGTTCCATCTGGTAAATAAGGCATATCTTCTTGTGGTAAAATTAGAGAAATAACACCTTTGTTACCATGACGTCCTGACATTTTATCGCCAATTTGAATTTTACGTTTTTGAATGATATATACTCTTACTACTTTGCTTACCCCACTTGGTAAATCTTCATTATCTTCTTTCGTGTATACTTTTACATCGTGAACGATACCTTCTCCACCATGTGGTACAGTTAAGGAAGAATTTCTTACTTCTCTTGTTTTTTCTCCAAATATTGCATGTAATAATTTTTCTTCGCTTGTTAAATCTGCCATACCTTTAGGAGTTACTTTACCAACTAGAATGTCTCCTTCTTTGACTTCTGTTCCAATTTTAATGATACCAAATTCATCTAGATTTTTACGGGCATCTTCACTTACATTAGGAATATCTCTAGTAATTTCTTCAGGTCCTAATTTGGTATCACGACATTGCGTTTCATAATCTTCAATATGAAGAGAAGTATAAACATCTTCTTTAACTAATCTTTCATTCATGATTACAGCATCTTCAAAGTTGTAACCATTAAATGTCATGAAGGCAATTGTCATATTTTTACCTAGTGCTAATTCACCTTTATCTGTACTTGGTCCATCAGCGATGATTTGACCACGTTTTACTTTATCTCCAACTCTTACAATTGGACGATGGTTGGCGGTTTCACCTTGATTAGAACGTTCAAAGGTTGCTAATTCATAATTATCAGTTCCTTTGGCATTCTTAACTATTATTTTTTTAGCATCTACATAATCGACAATTCCTTCAGCTTTCGATACCACTACTGCTCCACTATCTCTTGCGGCTACATATTCAACACCAGTTCCAACGTATGGTGCTTCTGTTGTTAATAATGGTAAAGCTTGACGTTGCATGTTAGCGCCCATCAAGGCACGAGTAGCATCATCGTGTTCTAGGAATGGAATTAAACTTGTAGTAACAGATACAACTTGTTGTGGAGATACATCAATGTAATCTACTTTATCAGCTGGAATAATGACATTTTCACCATTAAATCTACCAGCAACGTTTGCATCAGTGATCTCCATGTTATCATTTACGTTTACTGTAGCTTGAGAAATATAGTAATCTTGTTCTTCATTAGCGGTTAAATATTCAACTTTATCAGTTAATTTTTTATTTTCCACTTTACGATATGGAGTTTGAATAAATCCATATTCATCTATTTTAGCATAACTTGCTAATGAGGTAATTAATCCAATATTTTGTCCTTCTGGTGACTCAATTGGACAGATTCTTCCATAGTGAGAGGCGTTTACGTCACGGACTTCCATTCCAGCTCTATCACGTGATAATCCACCTGGTCCTAAAGCAGATAATCTTCTTTTGTGTGTTAATTCGGCAATTGGATTTACTTGATCCATGAATTGAGATAACTGACTTGATCCAAAGAATTCTTTAATTACTGCTGTTACTGGTCTTATGTTAATTAGAGTTTTGGGAGTAACAGTTTCAATATCTTGGGTAGTCATTCTTTCTCTTACGACTCTTTCCATTCTAGAAAGTCCAATTTTTAATTGGTTTTGTAATAATTCTCCTACCTGTCTTACACGTCTATTTCCTAAATGGTCAATTTCATCATCGTGACCAATTCCATCAAGTAAATTAAGATAATAAGAAATTGAAGCATAAACATCGGAAATTGTTAAGGTTCTGATATCTAATGTTTGATCGTTTCCTATTAATTTTACTTTCTTAGTTGGTTCTTTTGGTGAATAAACATATAGTACTTGTACAATATTATGTGAATCTAGTTCTTCATTTATTTTTACTTCTTCACGACCGTAGCCATTTTTTAATAATTCAACTAATTTGTCATATACTTCTTTGGTAATTTTCGTTCCATCTGTAAAGATTGTTTCTCCGTCTACAACAACATCTTGAGCTAAAACATTGTTAAGAAGTCTATCAGTAATATTTAGTCTCTTATTAAACTTATAACGTCCCACTTTAGCTAAATCATAACGGAAGTTATCAAAAAACCTAGTAATTAATTGGTTCTTTGATGAATCTAATGTAGTTGGTTCTCCAGGTCTTAATTTTTCATAAATTTCGATTAAAGCTTCATCTGTATTCTTAGTAGAATCTTTTTCAATCGTATTTTTTAAGAAAACATCATTGTTAAATACAGATAAAATTTCTTCATCACTTGAAAGTCCAAACGCTCTTAAAAGAGTTGTAATCGGAACTTTTCTGGTTCTGTCAATTCTAACATAAATGACATCTTTGGAATCTGTCTCGTATTCTAACCATGTTCCACGAGTTGGTATTACTTTAGATGCAAATACTGGTTTTCCATTTTTGTCTATTTCTTTTGAATAATATACACTTGGTGATCTTACTAATTGAGAGACAATAACTCTTTCTGCTCCATTGATGATGAAAGTACCACTTTCTGTCATCAAGGGCATGTCTCCTAAAAATATTTCTTGTTCTTTTACTTCTCCTGTTTCATTGTTGAATAATCTAGTTTGTACTTTTAAAGGAGACGCATAGGTAATTTGTCTGTCTTTACATTCTTTTAATGAATATCTAGGTGTATCGAATTCATATTCTCCGAATTCTAAAGATAAACTACCTGAAAAACTCTCGATTGGGAACAAATCTTCAAATACTTCTTTGATTCCCTCATTTACGAACCATTGATATGATTCTTTTTGAATTTGTAATAAGTTGTCAAGTTCTAATGAATTTTTAATCATAGAAAAATTTCTTCTTTTTCTATAATCTCCACTTTGCTTTAATTTATAAGCCATTAAATTTTCACCCCTATGCCTTTGCTTTTTTTCGTTTTTTCACGTCAAAAAGAGACGCGTTTCCAATATATAATGTTAGCATCTCTTCCTTTAAAAGTCAATGAAAAAAGTTAACAAAAATTAACTTTTTCCACATTTTTGGGGAAAACACTTATTCAAGTGATTCCCTTAATGAAGACAAGAATAACGTTGATAACTCTTCAAGTTTTTCTTGATTTTCTTCCTCTTTTACAATTACTTTGTTATTTTCTGTTAATACTTCGACAATTTTAATATCTTCCATATTTGGTTCTTCTTCTTCATCAACTGGTGCTAAAAGGTAATAAGTTTTTCCTTGATTTTCTAAAATTTTTAAAACAGTGTATTCTGAACCATCTTTTAGGGTAATGATATCATATAATTCAATTGGTTTCATCGACTTGCTCCTTTCGTATTAGTATATTGATTTAATCCTTCTAAATAATTATAAGCACTTTCTTCATCTGTGAATCCCATACCTACCCAATTTCCGTTTTCATCTTGTTGATCGATTCGGTAAGTTCCTGTCTTTTCATCTTTAGTAAATCTAAGAGGATTATCTGTCCAATATTGAATATTTTCAGGTCTGATTCCTACCCAATTTTCGGCAGCTGCTGAATATTCATCTTCAGCTTTTTTTTCAATTATACCACTATTCCATAAAGCCTTCTTAATAGTAAGTGGATCTGTTACATTTTGGGTATCTTGTAAATCATCTTCTACCCATTGATAATTAGTTTCTGGTGCTACAATTGTTATTCCTTCAATGGATTGTGATATTCCTTGAGAAGTATTTGCTTCCTCTACCTTTATTGGTTCAGTTTCTGAACTTAAATTTTCAATCTCTATACCTACATCTTCTGGTTCTGTTTCTGCATCTAATTTTAGATATTCACTTTCTAAGTTGAAGTTTTGTGATTCAGTGTCAGTATTATAAGTATAAGTTTGATTAGCGGCATCTTCAATTAAAATGTCAGCTTCTTGTGATACATTTGTTTCTAGTGATGTCTTTGTTTCTTTTTTTCCAAAACTGGTAATTGCAACTATTCCTAATCCTATTAGTAACAAACTTTTAGCAAGCATTTTTGATTTTTTTCTTAATATATCTTTAATGTTTCTTTTTGATTTTCTTGTTCCAACTACTTCACTTTTCTTTTCTCTTCTTGAATGTCTTTGATTTTCGTTTTGTTCTGATTCATCATCTAAAGAAACTTCTATCAATTCAGGTACTTTATTTAAAGGTGCTTCTTTTGATGCCTTAGGTTCTTCTTCCAGTACTTTTGACTCTTTTTCAACTTCTTCATGATTAATATCACTATTTATTCCTTTTAATATTTCTTCAACAGAATTGTATTCTTGTGTTTCTTTATCTGACTTAGATGAGAAAATTGGCGAAGCATCTGTATGAGAACCTTTAGATGCTGTATTTAAGGTTTGATCTAAATTTATCATTTGATTATTTCTTGGTAGAAATTCTGATTCACCTTTTATTTTTTTTACTGCTTCTGATAGGTTTTGACTTTTGCTTAACATTTTATCAGGTATTTGAAAAACGTTACCAGAATTTATGCTTTCAACTTGAGTATTTTGAATATCTTTATCATTCATATTTTCTTGATTGACAGAAGTACTTATTCGACTATTATCCCCTTTATTTTTAACTATGGCAACTCTTCCGTTTTCGTTTCTAATTTTTTCATTTAATTGTTCATCAGCTTTTTTCTGCTCCTCTGGAGTTTCTTCTTCATCAAAATAGTCCTCTTCATCTAAAAGTGAATCTTCTGTTGAATTTTCCATTATAAAATTTGGGGTAATAGTTTTTGTGAAAAATTCTGTCTTTACTTTCTCTAAATTCTCTTCAAAATTCTGTTGTGCTAATTCTAAAGCACTTTTTTGTAGGTTTTCTGGTAAAATTCTAAGACATTTTTCAATTTCTGAATTAACTTCTTTTTCCTTATCTTCAGGAGTAAGTTGATTTGCTAATTGTTTTATTAGTTTCTCATTTGCAACATAACTATTATAAGCAGAAATTTTTCGTTTTACATTCTCTAATTTACTTTCAGCTGGTGTTAAATATTTTTTAACAACATCCAATTCTTTTTCAATATGTTCTAACTCACTCTTATTATAAATATTTATTGCTTGTTCCCTGGCTAAATCCAATGCTTCTTTTTGTAATTTTTGTACTTCATTTTCATAAAAAATCATTTCATTATTCCATTCTGAATATAATGTGGGTTCATTAAAAGAATCTTTAATTATTGGAGTTAATGTTGCATTTTCTTTTCTTAATTTATCAATTTCATCTAGAGTATTTCTCTTTGTTTTATTTTCTACTAATGAATTATAAGTAGAGATAATTCTATTATTGTAAGTTAAATTTTTGTTCTCTTCATCTATTAGACTATTAAGATAATCAATAGTATTTTGTTCAACACTAGGAGCGAGATTAACTGACTTTACACGTTCAATTTGAGATTGATAATTAGTGATTTTTTTCTGGCTTTCTTCGGCAATTACCTCATATTCTTCAATTTCTTTACGATTACTCATTTCTTTTAATTTAGATGATATTTGTTTTAAAATTTCATTAATATCTTTTATATCTGTTCGATCCTTTTTAGTTTTATTGTTGCCTTTTCCATCTAAAGTTGTTCTTTCTGCATTAAAATCTGAAAGTTCTTGAGCTGTTTCTTTTACCCCTAACTTTCTCAAATCTTCAACTAATTCATCAATTAACTCACTGATTGCTTTTCGATCCTCTTTATTTGTTTTCTTATATTTTGAATCAATTTTATCCCTTTCTGTATTCAAATACTCCAATGCTTCTGCAATATTCTTTAAACTTTCTTCCATGAAAATTCACCTCTTGGTAATATATTAGCATAAAATTATTTAATATTCAATCATTTATAAGTTAGTTTACAAAAAAAGAAATTAGTGCAATTCTAATTTCTCTATTTATTGTTAATTATTGAAGTTCTACAGTTGCGCCTGCTTCTTCTAATTGTGCTTTTAGTTGTTCAGCTTCTTCATTAGCGATTCCTTCTTTGATGTTTCCACCATTATCAGCAATTTCTTTTGCTTCTTTTAATCCTAAACCAGTTACTTCTTTAATAATTTTGATTA
>CAYOCA010000033.1:0-10279 GCA_964402345.1 uncultured Muribaculaceae bacterium
CACGTGAAACGTTAAATCCACAGTACTTGTTTTCTTGTGAGGAATAGTATTTATTATAAGTTATCTAGTTTATGTTTCACGTGGAACATAAATATTTTTTTCATTATTATTATCATTACCTAAAAAAAATAATTATATGATCTGATGAATTATATTGGTTATTTTAGTATGTACTGATAATTAAGTGTATTATTTATTTGATAACTTGTTTCCATGTTCCACGTGAAACATTAATTCCACAGTATCTGTTTTCTTGTGGGAAAGTTGTTATCCATTATAAGTTATTTAGTTTATGTTTCACGTGGAACATAAAGATTCAAAATATTTATTTATTGATTTTTCATAATAAATATTATATAATTGTTTTGATGCAATAATATTCTTTTGGAATTAAGTCAGGATTGGAAAATAGCAGCTTTAACAGAAGATATTATGTGCATCTTTTATATTTTTTTATATGCAAACAAATGTTCGTTTGTATATAAAATGTATCATTTAAGTGATTGTTGTTTCATTATATTTGTGTTATAATGTTTATAGTTGAACTGAAAGGTGGTGGTTTGGTGAGTTATTTGGCTTTATATAGGAAGTATAGGCCTAATAATTTTGGAGATTTAGTTGGTCAACCAGAAGTTGTAAATATTATCAAAAACGAGATTTTAAGTGATAGAATTTCGCATGCTTATTTATTTTCTGGTCCACGTGGTACTGGGAAAACTTCTACTGCTAAAATTATTGCTAGAATGATAAATTGTAGCTCTATTAGTGGTGATGGTGTTCCTTGTGGTAAGTGTGATAGTTGTTTGAACTTTGATTCTAGTAGTGATGTAGTTGAGATTGATGCTGCTTCTAACAATGGCGTAGATGAAATTAGAGAATTACGTGATAAAGTCAATTTAGTTCCTACTTTTGGACGATTTAAAATTTATATTATAGATGAAGTTCATATGCTTACTACCCAGGCTTTTAATGCCTTGTTAAAAACATTGGAAGAACCGCCATCTCATGTTGTTTTTATTTTAGCAACTACTGAATTTTATAAAATTCCATCAACTGTTGTTTCTAGATGCCAAAAATTTCAATTTTTGAGATTTTCTAATGAAGATATTGTAAAAAGACTTACTGATATTGCTGTGAAAGAATCAATTTCTGTTGATAATGATGTTTTGTTTGAAATTGCAAGATTATCTGATGGTGGTCTTAGAGATGCAATTAATATGTTAGATCAATTATCTTCTTTTAAATCTGATTCTTTAAGTATTCAAGATGTTTATAAACTTAATGGAGTTATTTCTTATGTTGAATTTAGAAATTTTTTGGTATATATTCATTCTAATGATATTGTACATATTATTGAATTTATTGAAGAACTGAATAAAAGAGGGAAAAGCATTGAAAGATTTATTGAAGATTTTATTGCTTTTGTAAAAGATATTTTAATTTATAAAAATACTTCTTCTTTTTATTCTGGAATTTCTGAAAAAGAAGATGCTATTATTGAATTATCTAATTTGTTTTCAGAAGATGATTTATATCACTTTATTTTCTCTTTAAATGATATTTCCTCTAAAATTAAGAATTCTTCTTTTGGAAAAATTTTATTGGTTGTTGAATTTATTAAAATTTCTAATGAACTTTTTAGTAAAAAAAATGATTTTAATATTTCTGTTGCAAATAATGATGGACGTAAAATTGAAAATTCTCCTTTGATTTCTGAAAATAATGATAATGTTTTAGATACTTCTACTTTGTTGAAAGGTGGTATAACTGATAAATTAAAAAAAATTAGAATTAACAATTCTTTTGCTACTGCTTCTAAAGATCTTAAAGAACATTTTTTAAAACAATGGAATTTGGTTGAAGATAAGATGCTAAAGGATTTAAAATATGCATCGATTGCTGGCATGATGAGTGATGTTAAAACTTTAGTTGTTGGAGAAAAAAATATTATTTTTTTAGCTCAATATGATTCTTTGTTGGATCGATTGTTTTCATGTATAGATGTGATTGAACAATTGTTATATGATGTTTTTAAAATTGAATATAAAGTGGTTTTTTTACTAGAAGATGAGTGGAATTATGAAAAAGAAAAATATATTTCCAATATTAAATCTGGTAAAAAATATACTTATATCACGGAAGGGGAGTTAGAACCTAGTGATAGTGTTGTTTCTTCTAAAAATGAAGATATTGATAAAGTTGTTTCTATTTTAGGGGAAGATCTTGTTGAATATATATAATTTTGAAAGGATGATTTTTTTATGAATATGAATATACAAAATTTGATGCGAGAAGCACAAAAAATGCAGAAAACTTTGCAAAAAGCTCAGGAGGAATTAGAGAATACTAATTATGAAGGTACTTCTTCTTTTGTAAAAGTTGTACTTAATGGAAATAAAGATCTTGTTTCTTTTAAATTTGATGGTGTAGAATCTTTAGAAAAAGATGATATAGAAATGTTAGAAGATATGATATTGGTTGCTTTTAAGGACGCTTCTCAAAAAGTAGATGCTGATAAAGAAAAAAAATTAGGAAAATATGGTCAAGGGTTATCAGGTTTGATGTAAAATGTATCCTAATAGTATAAAAAATTTAATAGATAATTTGAAAAATTTACCTGGTGTTGGTAGTAAAACTGCAGAACGTTTGGCTTTTTATATGGTTGATTTTGATAAAAATGCGTTAACAAATTTTGCTAATTCTATTATTGATGTTAGGGATAATGTTGGTAAATGTAAAATATGTGGAAATATTGCTGATGGTTCTTTATGTTCTATTTGTTCTAATTCAGATCGTGATTTTGAAACTATTTTTGTTGTTGAAAAGGCGAAAGATATAATTTTGTTTGAAAAATTAGGCGTTTATAAAGGAGTATATCATGTTTTAGGAGGGTTGATTTCTCCAATTGATGGGATTGGTCCAGATGATATTCAATTGTCTAGTTTGTTATCACGAATTTCAGAACATGGTGTAAAAGAAATTATTTTAGCATTAAAACCTAGTATTGAAGGGGAGACAACTATGCAATATATAAAAAAGTTATTGTCAAACCAAGATATAAAAATTTCTAAAATTGCTACTGGTGTTCCAATTGGTACTGATATGGAGTATATTGATTCTTTAACTTTGGAATTAGCAATTGATGAGAGAAAAGACATGAGTTAATTTTTATTTTTTCTTCATAGTATTTTATTGGAGGAGAGGATTTTATGGTTAAAAAATGTTTTTTTCTATTAAAAAGGATAATTGTTGCTACTATTTTGATTTATTCTTTTGATGTTTTTGCAGTCTCTCTCAATTTAAGTATCCCAATTAATTTGGGGACAGTTTTGTTGGTTAGTTTGTTTGAAGTTCCTGCATTAATTTGTTTAGTACTCTTTTCTTTGACTTTTTGATTTGGTGGTGGTTTCTATATGTTAGATGATTTTAAGTTTAGTCAACCTGTTGCTTATTCTTTGGTAACTAACTCTATTTTAAGTGGAAAATTATCTCATGCGTATTTAGTTAATGCAAATAATTATAATAAGGCATATGATTTTGTTTTATCAATGGTTAAAATGATTATTTGTGAAAATCATCGAGCGAATTCTAGTCAATGTGAAAAATGCAATATTTGTCAGAGAATTAGTGATGGAAATTATCCTGAAGTTAAAGTGATTCAAACAGATTCTATGGTTATTAAGAAGGAACAATTATTAGAATTGCAAAGTGAGTTTACAAGATCTAGTATTGAAGGAAATTATCGAATTTATATTATTAAAGATTGTGATAAAATGAATAAACAAGCGTCGAATTGTTTATTAAAATTTTTAGAGGAACCTGTACCTGGAATTATTGCTATTTTATTAACTAATCGTTTTGCTAGTATTTTAAGTACAATAATTTCAAGATGTCAGATTATTAATCTTGTAAATGATTATTCTTTGAATGGAAAGAGTGCTTTTGAAAATTTAGCTATTCTTTGTTGTGATACGCAAGATAATGTTATTTCTTTTTTGAATGATGATAACAATAAAGAGTTTGTTCCTTCTATTCTTTCTTTTATTGATTATTTTGAAGAAAATGGATTAGATGTTTTAATTTTTATGAAAAAAATGTGGTATAATAAGTTTCAAACGAGGGAAGTTTCTGAATTAGCGTTTTTATTATTACTTTATTTTTATTATGATTTATTAAAATATAAGTTTCATTTGGAAGATTATTTCTTTTGTGATCAATTAGATATGATTCAGAAAATTTCTAATTTTAACTCTGTTGATGATATTCTTCATAAGATTGAGGTTGTTCATTATGGTTTAGATATGGTTAAATGTAATTTGAATATGAATTTGCTTATTGATGATATAGTGATTAGGTTAGGTGATAGGTGTGAATATAGTTGAAGTATTGTTTGAATATAATCATTCTTCTTCTTTTTTTAGAAATGTTAAGTTTAATTTAAAAAAGAATCTTACTGTTATTGTAAATACGGAGAAAGGACTTCAATTTGGTAAAATTATTAATATTTTTGATGATGTTAGTCAATTTGATGGGGTAGAATTATATGATGTTGTTAGAATTTCTTCTAGAAAAGATTATTATCGATATTTGGAAAATATAGATATGGCAAAGGATACTTTGAAAAAGTGTAAAGAAATTGTTAAGAAAAGTGGCTTAAATATGGCTATAATAGACGCTAATTATAATTTTGAACGCACTCAATTGACGTTTCGTTTTGTTGCAAACGAACGTGTTGATTTCCGACAATTAGCAAAAGAATTAGGTGCAACTTTTCATACAAGAATTGAGTTAAGACAGATTGGTATTCGGGACAAGGCTAGAGAAATAGGTGGAGTTGGTCCTTGTGGGAGACTTTTATGTTGTAGTACATTTTTAAAATCTTTTGATAGTGTTACTATAAACATGGCTAAGAATCAAAAGGTTTCACTTAATCCTAGTAAAATTAATGGTGTTTGTGGTAGACTCTTGTGTTGTTTAAAATATGAAAATGATATTTATACAGAGATGAAAAATGAAATGCCTAAAGTCGGAGAAGTTGTTACAATTTCTGGTGAAAAAGGAAAGGTTGTTGAAACTCTTTTATTGCAAAATAAGTATATAGTAGAATTAGATAATAATAACAAGGTTGAAGTGAAGTTAGATGAAAGTAAAAAATAGGTTATTAGATTATGATGCTATTATTTATCAGGATGATGAGTGGTTTAAGTTTTCATTAGATTCTGTTTTACTTGCTTTTTTTGTTACAATAAATTTAAGACATAAAAAAATTATTGATTTAGCGACTGGGAATGCACCAATTCCTCTTTTGTTGTCTTATCGTACAAATGCTTCTATTTATGGTATTGAATTACAGAAATGTATTTATGATTTAGGAGTAGAGTCTGTTTTAGAAAATGGATTGAATCACCAAATTAATTTGCTTTGTGGTGATGTAAAGAATATTAATTATTATTTTGAAAGTGAAAGTTTTGATGTTGTAACTTGTAATCCTCCTTATTTTGCTACTAAGACTGATGGTTTTATTAATGAAAACTCGGTGAAGGCAATTGCTAGACATGAGATTACGCTTAAATTAAATGATATTTTGAAAAGCGTTAATTATTTGTTAAAAAATGGTGGTGTTTTCGCGATGATTCATCGAACAGAAAGATTGATAGAAGTTATTGAGAAAATGAGACAGTATCATATTGAACCAAAGAGATTGCAGTTGATTTATCCTAAGGGTGGTAAATCAAGTGATTTATTTTTAATTGAAGGAATAAAAAATGGAAAAATGGGGTTAAGTATGTTATTTCCTTTAGTTATTCATAATCAGGATGGTAGTTATACAGAAGAGGTTAAAAAGTTGTTTTCTTATCGAAAAAATGAAAGTTAGGGTGACTTATTTATGTGGCAAAGAAGTTATGGAGATGATCCTACGTTATATTTAATTCCTACTCCAATTGGTAATATGGAGGATATGACAGCGAGGGCAATTCGGATTTTAGGAGAGGTTAGTGTTATTTTTTCAGAAGATACAAGGGTAACACAACAGTTATTGAATTACTTTCGCATTAGTAAAAAATTAATTTCTTTACATGATCATAATGAAGATATTGCAAAAGATAAAGTTTTAGCTTGTTTAAAAAATGGAGAATCGGTTGCAATTGTGACTGATCGAGGTATGCCAATTATTAGTGATCCTGGATATAAGACGGTAAAGTATATTAGTGATTTTGGCTTTCCAGTTGTCGCATTGCCAGGTGCCTGTGCATTTGTTCCGGCTTTAATTGTTTCAGGTATTGCTCCTCAACCTTTTACTTTTTATGGCTTTTTAGATAGTAAACCTGAGAGAAAGAGAAAAGAGTTGGAAAGGTTAAAATTTGTTTCTCATACAATTATATTTTATGAAGCTCCTCATCGAATTAAAAAAACAATGGAAATGTTATTGGAAATTTTTGGTAATAGAAAGGTTAGTTTGTCAAGAGAGATTTCTAAAAAATATGAAAGTGTATATCGAGGTTTTATAGCAGATTTAATACCTAGTTTAGAGGAAATTAAAGGGGAATTTGTTATTGTTGTATCTGGATTTGATAAAAATTTGGATGATAATGAGGAACTTAGTGTTGTGGATCAAGTTCAATTTTATATTGATCATGGTACTTCTTCTATGGAAGCTATTAAGATGGTCGCTAAAGAGAGAAATATGAAAAAGAATGATGTCTATTCTCAATTTCATAAGGGGTGAAGCAGAATGAAATTAATTATTGGTTTAGGTAATCCTGGGATGGAGTATGAACATACTAGACATAATGTTGGATTTCAGTTATTAGATTATATTGTTAGAAAAAAGGAGCTTTCTTTTAATAAAGATAAGTTTAATGGTTCTTTTGGAGAATTTTTTGTGAATGGTGAAAAGGTACTATTTGTAAAGCCTTTATCGTATATGAATTTATCTGGTGGTGTTGTTGCAAAATTTGTTCAGTTTTATAAAATAAAGTTAGAAGATATTTTAGTAATACAAGATGATTTGGATATGAAGTTTGGAAAAATAAAAATTGTTTATAATAGTAGTAGTGGTGGTCATAATGGAATTAAGGATATTGAAAGATGTTTAGGTAGTAAACAATATGCTAGATTAAAGATTGGAATTGCAAATGATAAGTCTATGGATACAAAGGATTATGTATTAGGAAAGTTTTCTTGTGAAGAGGAAGAGTTGTTGAAGGAAGATTATGAAAAATTAGTTAATATTATTGATGATTTTTGTAGTATGAGTTTGAATCAGTTGATGAGTAAATACAATAATAAATAATGTTATTGATTAAGAGAGTAAGTTTGATACTTTGAGTAGTATCTTTTTCTAGTTTGGAGGAAAGTAGAATGAAATTTTTTGATCATTTATTTAAAATAAGTGATAATGCTGATAGTTTATATTATGGTGTTAGTGGATTAAATACTGAAGCTAATTGTGTGTATATTTATAATGCTTTTATGAAATATCATAAGAGTATGGTTGTGATTACAAATTCTTTGTATGAAGCTAATTTAATTTATACTAAATTATTGAATTATACAGATAGAGTATTGTTTTTTCCTATGGATGATTTTATTACGAGTGAAGCAATTGCGATTAGTCCTGAATTTAAGAGTGAGAGAATCCATACGTTAAATGTGTTAATTCAAGATAATGAATATATTGTTGTAACGAATTTAATGGGTATTCTTAGGTATTTACCTACTAAAAAAGTTTGGATGGATAGTATTGTTTCTATTAAAAAGGGTGATACGATTGAAAGAGATCGCCTTGTTCAAACTTTGTTTGATATTGGTTATGAGAGAGAGTCTATTGTTAGCGAAACTGGTAAATTGGGGGTTCGAGGTTATGTATTAGATGTTTTTCCAATTGGAGAAGAAAATCCTGTTCGTATTGAGTTTTGGGGAGATGAGATAGATAGTATTAAGACTTTTGATATGGAGTCGCAGTTAACTTTACAAGAAATTTCTAAAGTAGATATATATCCTTATACGGAGTTTTTAATGAATGATTATTCTTTAGAAATGGATCGTCGTCAAAAATATTTGAAACATTATGCAAAAGAGATTAGTTCTTTATGGGAATATACTGGTAAGTTTATGTGTTTTTATTATGATTATAATCAAATTGAGGAAGGTTATCGAATGCTTCGGGAAACGATTATTAATTATGATAAAGATAATCATAATACTTCTGGGATTCAGACAAATTATATGTATGATTTAAAAGATATTTATTTTGATAATCAAATATTTCTAATGAATTTTGATAATATATTAGCGACTATTAAGTTAGAAAGAGAAGATAAATATATTAGTGGAAATATTGAAAAGTATGATGGTAATATCGAAATAATTAAAAGAGATTTAGTAAAGTTTTTAATTCATCATAAGACGGTTGTTATTTGTGTAGATAGCAAACATTCTATGGCGAGGATTTTAAAATATTTAGATGATATAGAAATTTATAAAACAACTGAGGAGAATATTGTAACTGGTAAGATTAATATGATTGTAAAGGAAATAGATACTGGTTTTTTACTTGATGATTATGTTGTAATTTCTTCTAATGATTTATTTAGAAATACAGAAAAGAAGAAAAAATATAAGAATAGGTTTAAATTAGGTACAAAGATTCAAGATGTTAGTAATATTAGTCGTGGTGATTATATTGTTCATGAGGCACATGGGATTGGAATATACGATGAATTGTGTACGATTGTGAAAAATGGTTATAAGAAGGATTATATTAAATTGATTTATGATGGTGGAGATGTTTTGTATATTCCTGTTGAGAAGATTGATCGGATTAGTAAGTTTTCTGGAAAAGAAGGTGTTACAGTTCGATTAGATAGTCTTAGTAGTGATAAATGGCAAAAGAAAAAAGCTAGGGTACGAAATAGATTAGAGGATATCGCGGCTAATTTGATTAAGGTTTCAGCAGAAAGAGAAGCAATGAAAGGGTTTGCTTTTTCTGAAGATGATGAGAATCAAGTAATATTTGATAGTGAGTTTGAATATGAGGAAACACCTGATCAATTAAAAGCAGTTGAATCTATCAAGAGAGAGATGGAACAACCCAAACCAATGGATATGCTTTTATGTGGAGATGTTGGTTATGGTAAAACAGAGGTTGCTTTTCGAGCAATGTTTAAGGCTGTTAATGATGGAAAACAGGTGGCTTATTTGTGTCCAACAACGATTTTATCGAATCAGCAGTATAAGAATGCTCTTACTAGATTTGCTAGTTTTCCAGTTAATATTGCGTTATTAAATCGTTTTGTTGATTGGAAAAAACAGAAACAGATTATAGAGGATTTGAAAGATGGAAAAATTGATATTTTGTTTGGTACACACCGAATTTTGAGTAATGATATTGGGTTTAAGGATTTGGGATTGTTGGTAATTGATGAGGAACAAAGGTTTGGTGTTACTCATAAAGAAAAGATTAAGCAGTATAAGTCTAATATTGATGTTCTTACTTTATCAGCAACACCTATTCCTAGAACATTGCAAATGTCTATGACAGGAATTCGTAGTCTTTCTTTGATTGAAACGGCTCCATCACAAAGATTACCAATTCAAACTTATGTTTTAGGTGAAAATAATAATGTTATAAAAGATGCTTTATATAAGGAATTATCTAGGAATGGTCAGGCTTTTATTTTATATAATCATGTTGATAATATTGAAGAAAAGATGATAGATTTGAATAGACTAGTTCCCGAGGCAAAGATGGATTATGCTCATGGTCAGATGACAAAGACGGAGTTAGAGGATAAGATGCAGGAATTTGTTGATCATCAGTTTGATGTACTAGTTTGTACAACAATTATTGAGACAGGAATTGATATTCCTAATGTCAATACGTTAATTATTATGGATGCCGATCATTTTGGTTTGTCACAGTTATATCAGATTAGGGGAAGAATCGGTCGTAGTGATAAGATTGGATATGCTTATTTGATGTATGATAATCATAAGGAACTTAATGATATTGCGATAAAGAGATTAAATACGATTAAGGAATTTACGGAACTTGGTAGTGGTTTTAAAATTGCAATGAGGGATTTATCGATTCGTGGGGCTGGAGATATTCTTGGTAGTGAGCAGTCTGGTTTTATTGATACGATTGGGATTGAATTATATTTGAAGATGCTTAAAGATGCTGTAGATAAGTTAAAAGGAGAATATGTTGAGGAAGAAGTTGATGAAAATTTAGATAATCGTAGTTTGATTGATGTTGATACTCATATTGGTGATG
>CAYOCA010000034.1:0-10212 GCA_964402345.1 uncultured Muribaculaceae bacterium
CATCTATAATGATGGGATAAAAGCAGGTATCGAGCAAGGTATTGAAAAAGGTATCGAAAAAGGTATCAAAAAAGGTATTGAGAAAGGTATCGAACAAGGCATTGAGCAAGGTATCGAACAAGGAACTGATAAAATGATCCTAAATATGTTAAAAAATAATTTAGATTATGATACCATTTCTAAAATAACCCTAAAAAGTATAGAAGAAATAAAAAAAATTGAAGGAAAAGTTTAGAAAAATTTGTTGCGAATAAAAATAAAGAAATATTTATCCCTCTAAACAACAAAAACAAATGATAATAAATTTAAAATTCATCTATATTAAAGATTAATTCTAACATGATTATTTAGATAAAACTGTGTTTTACTTATCTAAAAAAGTATAGTACAATATTATGAATAAAGCGAAAGAAAGAAGTGACCCGAGATGTTTCAATATACCTTAGATAATAAAAGATATCACACTCTAAATTATCATGTCAAAAATAAATATCATACAAAAGTGGCAAAAATAAGTTTAAATGCTGGATTTACATGTCCAAATATAGATGGGAAAAAAGGGTATGGTGGTTGTATTTACTGTTCAAAATCAGGAAGTGGAGATTTTGGAGGAGATGTGAATAAACCTCTTATAGAGCAGTTCAATGAAATAAAAGAAAAAATAAATAAAAAATGGCCCAATAGCAAATACATTGCCTATTTTCAAGCCCACACCAATACCTATGCCCCTTTAAAAGTACTAAAAGAAAAATACGAAAGCATCCTAAACCTCGATGATGTGATTGGACTTGCCATTGCAACCAGACCAGATGCTATAGAAGATGATGTTTTAGAGTATTTAACAGAATTAAATAAAAAAACTAATTTGACAATTGAATTAGGTCTCCAAACAATTCATGAATCTACATCAAAATTAATCAATCGTTGTCATTCTCTGCAAGAATTTGAAGATATGGTTAAAAAATTACAAAACAGGAACATTGAAGTAGTCGTCCATATTATTAATGGACTTCCTTTTGAAACCAAAGAAATGATGTTAGAAACAGTAAAATACTTAAATAAATTAAAAATAGATGGAATTAAAATTCATATGTTAAATATTGTAAAAGACACCAAATTAGCTCAACTCTATAATCAAAAAAAATTTCATATCTTAACAAAAGAAGAATACATAGATATTACAATTTCCCAACTAGAATATTTAAACCCTAACATTGTAATTCATCGAATCACTTCCGATCCTAATCCCGAAAACTTAATAGAACCTTTCTGGTTAAGAAAAAAATTTTGCCTATTAAATGATATAGACAAAGAAATGAAAAAAAGAAATACTTATCAAGGAATAAAAACAGATTAGAAAGTCCTAAATGACCCTCTAACCTTTTTTTTTCAATCAAATGTTGCACTAATCTGATTACCCTCTGCCGTAGTAAAAATTACTTCACCCTGATAAGCAAGTTGCATTCCTTGCAAATAATTCTGTGCCTCACCATTATCATATACCCAAATTATTACATAAAATATTTTTTCTCGACCAATATCTCCACCAATTTTTTCATTTGAAACAATCAAACAATCATAATCATCCGTACGATTTAATGAATTCGTCGCATTACCACTACAACTACCCGACTTAATTCCTAAATCATCATCATAAGAAGAAGATAAGACATCATCTTCAAAATCTTCTTTTGTAAATTTCGTATAAAAACTTGCTTCATTATCATCAGTATAAATATTAGCAATTCTAGTTTCTAACCTCTCATCTCTAGGAGTAATAACAATATAACCATCTAAAAACATAACCGTATCACTATCAGCACTTACAATTATTTTATACATTTGACATCCAGCATTACCAAAATCATCGTAACATCCACGCATTGCTGCATTAGGAGCCTGTAAATTTCTCATAGGGACTAAACCAAAAGCCATATCAACGGTTGTAATTTTCTCAACATTTAATCCAAAAGTAACCGTAGCAGCGTCTCCCTTAACAGTGTTCTCATCAGTTACATTAGCAGTAAAATAAGCAAATGTTGCACCGATAATTGCCACTGATAAACATATACAACTAATAAAAAAATAAAACATCTTCCTATTCTTACTTTGCATATCATCACCCTTATTCTCAATATCAATTGTACCAAAACATCAAAAAAAAAGCAATATAAACAATTGCTTTTTATGACATTCCATTAACCAATAAATTCTTAACCATTATTAGCTTCGGAACTACTTGAAGCATTATCAGAAGCTACAGCTGTATAACCATTGAATGTAGCAGTAACCTCACTACCTTGTGCTGAATTGAAGTAAACTAATCCAGTAAAGAAATCCAAAGCACTTTCGGCAGCAGCATCATTTGCTCCTACAGTTTGGTTAGTTCCAGTTTCACTCAACCATACTACAATATAATACATTACTTCATCAGTACTTACAGTTTCTGAAGCCGCATCCAAATATTGATTAAAAACTAAGGCAGAAGTTACATCAGTATTACGATCGAAGCTAGTTGCAGTGCTATCATGATCACTTACTCTAATATAATTTCTATTAATAATATCATAAGTATTACCTGATATCGTACCAGAACCTGTCACATCACTAAAGGCAGTCTTAATATTCGCAGTATTATGCCCATTATCAGTTGAACTGTCGTTACCTATCGCAGTAAAAGTACTTACACCTACAGCACCAGTAGTAGTACTACCTGCTGTTGTACAACCAGTAATCTCTGTAGTATCTGTACCAGTACAGAATACTTGAGCCCATCTCATAGTTGTACCTGCTGTATTGTTAGTCCAAGCAGTGTAATCAGTAGCAGTACCAGAACCATTTACTAAACTAACATATCCATCTAGGAATAAACTAGCAGTACCAGTATTAGTAGCAACGATTTTATAAATCTGACATACGGCGTTACCGTTATCATCAACACAAGTTTGAGCAGCATTACCAGAAGTAGCAGTATCTAATACAGCAGCTTCAACCATGTTATTAGACATTGGAATCATACCACCTTTAGTCTCATCAACATGCGTAACCTTAGTAACACTTAAACCAAAGTTAATAGTAGCCATGTTACCAGTAATTGTATTAGCGTTACTTGCTGTTGCCGTAAAGTATGCAAATGTTGCACCGATAATCGCAACTACTAAAGTTGCAACACCAATAACACCATAAAATATTCCCCTTCCATTATTTTTTTGTTCATTCATCTTTTATCTTTCCTCCTTACTATAACAAGTATAACAAAAAGGAAACTAAAATGCAACATCTTTTTTTCTGTTTTCAAAAAAAAATACACGATTTTTGTTAAATCTTAGTATTTATATAACAAAAATTTATATAACAAAAAAGATTCAAAATAACCTTTAATCACAGTAGAACAAAATAAATTTATTAATTTCTCTATCTAATTAAGTAACTTGAATCTCTATTAACACTTATTCATTAATTTTTTATTTAAAGAACGCTAAATAAATAATAAATATTAAATAAATTAACAACAAAATACAACCATTCGCCTTATCAGAAGTTTTACTCTTATCTGGTATACCTACTGCCATAGAAGCAAATACTCCCCCAATTAACCCACCAACGTGAGCAAAATTATCTATTCCCGAAAAACTAAAACCAATTAGTAAATTCAAAATAATAATAGGAATAATTTGACTTTTTAAAACATTACCTAAATAAACACGATAATGATATCCAAAATAAACAATCGAACCTAATAAACCAAAAATAGCTCCACTAGCACCTACACTAACGGCATTATTCCCAGAAAATGCTACTGACAAAATACTACCACAAATTCCACTAAACAAAAAGATAAATAAATATTTAAATTTTCCATAAAAACTTTCAACTTGAGGACCAATTACATATAAAGAATACATATTACAAAGAATATGAAAAATTCCAGCATGTAAGAAAATAGATGTAAGTAATCGATAATACTCTCCTCTTTTAGTATATGATACAGCATTTGCTCCAAATTTTATTAAAGTTCTAGTATAGGTAGAACCATCACCAAACAAATACATTGAAATAAATAAAACTACACAAATAGCTATAATCATATAAGTAATAATTGGATTTTTTTTAGCAAAAATTTTTTCTATTCTTTTAGATTTTTCAAAACTATCTTTGTTAATGTCATCACTAATTTTTACAAATAAATCGATTCCTTTTTCTTCGTGTTGTGTTTTTTCAACAATATCAGGAAAGATTTCGATAAGATGGTCATTTTGAATTTCACTATTCTTACTAATTAAAACGCTTAAAACATTATCTTCAGGATAAGGTAATTCTACTCCTTCCCCTAAACTAGTATAAATACTAATCAAAGGTAAATGAAAAGAAAATGTTTTCTTTTTTAAATCATCCAAAATTCTTTTTAATTTAAAACGATCAAAGTTTAATTGTTCTTCATTATGAATATAATGACTAACAATTCTAACTAACTTATAATCACTATCCATATTTTCTAACCATATTTCATCATTTACACCATGTAATATAACTGGATTATAGTTTTTTTCAGTAATAAAATAATGAACCAAATTCATAACTAGTAAATCACTGTTACTTAATTTTATTTCTCTTGGCATAAAAACTCCTTCTTTCAAAACGTAATACTATTATACTAAAAATAAGAAAATTAATAAAGAGGGAAAATATGAATATTCACAATATTTGTAAATTCTAATTATGTAAATTTTATTTAGTTAACCACCTGGCAATAGCTACTATTTGTATTCATTCATATTGATAATTATCTTGTTTAGTTTTTACGATTACCACTTGGAAATAGTCATCCTTGATTTGTAAAAGAAGTACCCATTTTCCTTTCAAAAATTTCCTCTCTACTTATATCATCTAATACTAAAATTTGTATCTTATCATCTTTTTTATAGAAACAAAGTCTAATTTTACTCTTCTTTACTTCATGACTTATATTTAGCTAAAATAGAAGAAAATTTTTCTGGAACATCTGCATAAAATTCTAAATACTTACCCGTAACAGGATGAATGAAACCTATTGTGGAAGCATGAAGCATTTGACCAAAATCAGGATCATCTAATTTACGATGTCCATAAACAGGGTCATTTACAACAGGATGATTAATATAACTTAGATGAACTCTAATTTGATGAGTTCTACCTGTTTCTAAAATACATTCAATATAAGTAGCTTGACTATATCTTGCTAATACTTTTAAATGAGTAACAGCCTCTTTTGAATTAACATCTGTAACACACATTTTTTTTCGATCATTAGGATCTCTTCCAATAGGAGCATCAATAGTTGCGGTACTCTCTAAAATAATACCATGAACAAGTGCTAAATACTTCCTAACAACAGTTTTTTCACTGATTTGTTTAGCAAGTTCTTCATGAACTTTATCTGTCTTAGCAACTAATAATAAACCAGAAGTATCTTTATCAATTCGATGAACAATTCCTGGTCTAATGTTACCATTGACTTGACTTAAATGATGATTACAATGATACATTAGAGCATTCACCAAGGTACCGTGATAATTTCCAACAGCGGGATGAACTACCATGCCACTAGGTTTATTAACGACCAACAAATAATCATCTTCATAAACAATATCAAGTGGTATATTCTCTGGAACAATATCCACTTCTTCTGTATAATCTTCCTTAATTTCAATAATATCTCCAATTTTTAAAGTATAACTACTTTTCACTTTTTTACCATTAACTAAAATAACTCCTTGATGAATCATTCCTTGAATTTTACTTCGACTAATAGATAACTGTTTCAGCAAATATTTATCTAGTCTTAACTGTTCCTGAGATAAAATAGTCATCCCTAACACCTTCTTTCATGAAATAAATCTCTTATATTTTAACATCTTTTTCTTTAAAATTTAAAATAAATAATCCAAAAATTCCAACAACAATACAAATATCAGCAACATTAAAAATAGGAAAATGATATCCAAAGAAAGAAAAATCAAAAAAATCAATGACATATCCATAAACAATCCTATCTAATAAATTACCAATTGCCCCTCCAATAATAACACCATAACACACGCTTTCTAATAAACTTACCTTTTTATCCTTTAAATATTGAATAATGAAAAAAATAACTACTAAAGACATTAGAATAATAAAAATTAACTTTCCTTCAAAAAGACTAAAAGCAATTCCCGTATTTTTCGCGAATGTAAGAGAAAAAAAATTCTTAATAATAACAATACTTTGCTGTTCAACCAAAGTGTGAATCACTATTTGTTTAGTTAAAATATCTAAAACTAAAGTTAAAAAAAGAACAAAAGTGATTTTTTTCATGAACCATTCACCTGATTAACTAACCTTGTAGGTAAACTTACACCAGCACTCACTAAAGATTGAACTAAAGAATCAGGTAAGGTATTAATTAAATCATTATCTTCACTGATTTCGCAAGAGGTGTTTGTACCAGATAAATCTACATAATAATAATAGACATAATCACTATCTTTATAGATAATGACTTGAGGATTTTTATCATTATTTAAACATTTTTCTTTATTAGCAGGATTCAGAATCTTCTCTTCCTCTAATACATTAGCGTTCACTAAATCTTTTAAATAAAAACTTGACAATTGATAAGCAGTTGCTGAATAACTGTTACTGCTGTTACAAGGACTAGACTTACATTTAGTAAATGTATAAGTTATACTACTGTTAACTCTTGTTAACTTAGAACCATTTAAATTCAAATAAGATTCAATTGAAGAAGATAATTTATCAACAAATATCTTTTCACTACTTTTTCGAGAAGTATTTATATAACTTATCACCCCCATAGAAGCAATTCCCATAACAATACTCAAGATAAAAATTGTCGCGAGTAACTCTACAAGTGTAAATCCTTTTCTATTCATTTTGATCACCTACATGTAATTTTAGCACAAATTTTTCATTTTTTAAAGGACTTGACACTAAATATGAATTTAAGTATACTTTTATTTAAGGTGAAAGATATGAAATTAATATATCAAAATAAAGAAATTGAACTAGTAGAATGTAAAAGTTTTTTTTCTAGATTAAAAGGATTTATGTTTCAAAAAAACATTAATAAAGCACTTCTATTTAATCGTTGTAGTAGTGTTCATACCTTTTTCATGAAAGAAAAAATAGATATTATTTTATGTGATAAAAACAACAAAATTTTATATTATTATCCTGAAGTTCAACCCAATCATGTCATTTTACCTAAAAAAAATGTATATCGTGTATATGAACTACCGATTTATTATTATAATATTCAAATACAAGATGAATTGGAGGTAAAAGAATGACAATTTCAATATTGGGTTGTGGTGCATATGGTATGGCACTAGCAACCAGTTTTTTAGAGAAAAAAAATACCAAATTAAAAATATGGAGTAAATTTCAAGAAGAACTAGATCCCTTACAAAAAAAATATCCAAATATTATATTTGATACTAATTTAAAAACAGTTATTCAAGATACCGATTTAATTGTAATAGCAATTCCTACTAACTTTTTAGAAAGTGTCATAAAAGAATTGAAAAAGAATTACTTAGGAGAGGACATTTTAATAGCGAGTAAAGGAATTGACACTGAAAAACAACTTTTTGCTTATGAAATTGTAACTAAATATTTAGAAAATGCACCGATTGGAGTAATTTCTGGTGGAACTTTTGCTATAGATATGATGCAAAAAGAAGTAATGGGATTAACCTTAGCAACCACTAAAGAAAGTATCAAACAAAAAATAAAATTGAATTTAGAAAATGAATTTTTAAAGATACAATATTCAGATGATATTATTGGTACTTCTATTTGTGGTGCTTTAAAAAATGTAATGGCGATAGGTTTTGGCATTTTAGATGGTGCTGGACTTCCAGAATCATCAAGATTTTTATTTTTAACAGAGGCAATCTATGAAATTCAATACTTTATTGAAAAAATGAATGGTAACCCAAATACAATTATGAGTTATGCTGGACTAGATGACATAATGATGACTTGCACTTCAACAAAATCAAGAAATTATTCTTTAGGAAAAATGATTGGTACCAAAGAAAGTTTAGAAAAAATAGAAGAATACAAACAAACAACAACAATTGAAGGATTAGGAACTAGTAAATCTATCTATAGTTTATGTCAAAAGAAAAAAATTGAGTTACCTCTTTCCAAAATAATTTACCAAATTTTATATGAGAATAAAGATAATAAAGAACTCGTGAATTACTTAAAAAATAATCTAATGAATTGTTGAAACGTTCTTTCAACATTTTTTATAAATAACTAACTAAGACTTCAAATATTCTTGATAATCTAAATAATCATTTCCTTTGGTATAAACCAAATAAAGACTAGTATCACATACTTCACCTAAATTAGTACCTTTTTCTACAGTGTCATACAAATTCACTAAAGTATGACACATGTTTCCATACCAAACATCAATTCCTTCTTGATCTTCAATCATAACGACATTTCCATACTTTTCCTTCTTTCCTACATAAACAACAATTCCCGATTCCATACTAGGAACTAGATAATTAGATGTAACAGACAAGATAGCTCCATCTTCATAAGATGTAATTTGACTATAAGTTAATGTTTCATTAAATACATAACTGGTTTCATTATTATTTACATTTTCAATTGGAAAAATTCCACCCAAATACTTATTATAAAAATTTCTAAAGTAAGAAAAGGAAAAACTTTCATTATATATTTATTTTGTATATATTCTTTATATTGAACATTTGCTTTACATATAATTCCTAAGGTTAAAAATAAAATTATACATAAAAAAGTTTTAATAAAAAAGCGATACAATCTCATCATAAATTCACCACTACATTATATTTATCAATTTACATTTTATTCTATAAAGGTTATAATTTTATTGGTGATTATATGAAAAAATTTAAAATGAAAGATGAAAAATTTATTTGTGAAAATTGTCATAATTCAGTAAATACTCTCAATTACTCTGCCCGTGACCATTGTCCATATTGTTTATATTCAAAGCACGTAGACATTAATCCTGGTGATAGACAAAACCAGTGTCACGGCTTAATGAAACCAATCAATATAGAAAAATATAAAAACACCTATAAAATCATTTACAGGTGTACATTATGTAATCAAATTCATAAAAATATTGTAGCAACAGATGATGACTTTAATAAAATAATTGAGTTATCAACGCAAAAGCATTAATTGTAATTTTTTAAAGAAATCATAAATATAAGGCATAAGTAATATAAAAATAAATAAAATAAAGACAATAAAAAACATAATTTTTAATTCTTTAGACACAACAATTCCAGTGTGTTTCTTTTTTTTCTCCAACGTAGGTTCATACTTAATATCTTGATTAGTCGGTACATAGGTATCCATTTCTTGGTTAATAGAATTAGAAACTAAATGACTACCAGACATATTAGAAAGATTCATACCATCAACATTACTAGAATTAGAAACATCTTCATTTGGATAATTATTCAAAGAACTAGAATTTACATTATTGTTTACACCTGTAGTTGTGCTCTGACTCATATCATAAATAAAATTTTGATTAGAATTATTGACTCGATTAAAATCATCATAACTATTAACTGAATTTTGAGATAAAACATCACTAGAAAAATTTCCAGAAGATTTATCAGTAGATTCAACATTTTTTATATTAATTCCAACAGCACTATTTATATTAATCTTAGGATTTTCAATTGCTGTATTCAAATTTGTTGTAGCCCGATATGTATGATTGGGACTATCCTTGTTTAATTCATTATCATTCATGAAAAAAATCCTTTCTAATTCATAACAAAATAATCAAATATTTTGAAAATCATTTATTATTAGCAAACATACTGGCAATATCAAAAGGCTTTGCACCATCTGTAGTTAACACAGAATTATTATTCAAATTTGCATTAGGAATAGTATTTGCACCATCACCTTCACCAGGATTAAGAATTTCAGGATTTGAAACAACAGATTCAACCCCAGACACCATATTTGAAGATTGAGACGCCATAGAAGATTCGTCACTACTTCCTCCTAATGGATTTACAGCTGATACAGAATTATTAACTTCAGGTGTTGGAGTATTTGCTGTAACATTACCTACTTCTGGTACTACTGGAGAAACATTCGAAACCATAGATGGCTCTACACCATTACCTACAACTG
>CAYOCA010000035.1:0-10033 GCA_964402345.1 uncultured Muribaculaceae bacterium
CATATGTTCTAAAAGTCCTATTTTGCCTTTTTTTGTAATAATGATTTTCCCTTCTTTTGACATATTATTTATAATATTATCAAGCATAGCAGCATCTTCTCTTTTAAGCTCCATAGCTGCATAAAGTTCTTCTATAGTCATAGGTCTATAACTATATAAATTCATAAATTCTAAAATTTTTTCTTCATAATTCATAATGTTCCTCCTAAAAGGAAAAAAATACATTTTTCCTCTTCACAGGAACATTATATCATTTACTTGTTCCTATGTAAAGGAACTTTTTACCTTTTTATAGGAACAATTATTTCAAAAAAATCCACGATTGACTTTTCTTGAGGATTGAAATTAAATCATAAAATAAAGAAAAAGTTTAGAAGTATCAAATTATAGGATTCTTCTAAACTTATTTTTATTCAATAATTAACTCTAATCCAGTTAAATCACGAAATTCATCTTTTAATTGTTTAATTGTTAAATCACTTGTCATTGGTAATTTAATTGAAACTTTGTTTTCTAGAGCTAAGTAAGATGGATTTTTAATTTTTTCAAGATTATTTTTAGTCAGTAAAGACTCTAAAGTATTAAAAATCATATTCATATTAGCGTTGTGATTTAATTCTATATTCCAATTTATATCTTTAGAAAGTTGGTTTAAATCATCTCGATAAAGACTACCAATTTCATAAGTAATAAAAGATAAAACAATATTGCCATTTTTTAAACTTTTTTTATAAGGAGCATGTGTTTTATCTTTAAAATATTGATCAATATAAAGAAAAGCTTCGTTTTGTTCGAGTTTTTGTCCCGTTAATGATACATTGACAATTTGATCTTCTTTTTTGGGTACAATGATTAATTCAACAGGATAGCCAATTTTTTCTTCAATTATTTTTTCGACATTTTCCTGTTTTTGATATACTTTTACTTTAAATTTATTTTCTAACTGATGATAAGATATTTTGTTAATGTTATCAGTTCCAATTATTTCCTTTATAACATTTTCACAAGCTAAGTTATTGATATTATCGTTTTTTTCGACAAGGAAGTTTGTAGCGTCTTGAATTTCTTTAGCTATAACTTCAAAATCATTAGAAATAGTATTTGGAAAATCAAAAGTTAAAATAACCTTCTTTTCATTTAAGTAGTAACTTATTTTTTTATATGGGAAAATACTCATTTTCTCCTTAATTAAATTTTCTAACTCTTGAGAAGTTATTTCTTTGTTTTCTAATTGTGTTAACTCTAATTCATCCGTTATTTTAAAAAGAAAATATCTTCTTTTATCTTGAGTAAAGTATGGTGTATTTAAAAGAGTTTCGGTTAAGTGCTGAACTTCTAATTCAGTAGGATTTTTAGCATAATAAATATAAGCTAAATCATCAGCAGTAAATAAACGATATTGATAATGCTCTTTGATGAAAGAATAAAAATCTTTCAGAGATTCATTTTTGTTGTGATATAAGTATTCTAACTTATGATTTAGTTGTTTGCGGGGATTTTTTATATCTAATTCCAAAGTATCTCCTATTCTTGGAACATATACTTTAATATGAAGTTCTTTAGTTACTTCTTTAGCAAGAGATTCAATGATGGATTCTTCACCATGACCTAAAATCAAATATTTAGGTTTTAGAAGTTCAAAAAGAGTTTTCATCTCTTGTTTGTCAGCATGGGCAGAAAGACCAACTTTTTCAATAGAACAAGCAACAGGATAAACCTTATCATTTAATTTTATTTGTCTTTTTTCCGGTAGTTCATCTAAAAGATTTAACAAAGTTCTACCATTGGATTCTTCATCTTGATATCCAGTTAAAATAATAGCGTTATTAGCGTCTGTTACTAAATGACTAGCATAGTATTCACTCATACCACCCATAAGCATTCCACTAGAAGATACAATAATACAAGGAGAAGAAGTGTCTATAATTTTTTTCCTCTGATTGTCATCTTCTACCCTGATTAGTTGATCATTATAGAAAATATTAGTACCTCTTAGGATTCTTTTACCAATGCTTTCTTTTAAATAAAGGGGATTATTTAAAAATACGGCATTGATGTTACGAACCATTCCATCAATATAGACTGGAACTTCTTTTATTTGTTTTTTATTAAAAGCTTTTTTTAAAATTAATAAAACTTCTTGACTTCTTCCTAAAGCAAAAACAGGAATTAAGACTTTTCCTCCTTGAGTAATGATGTTATTTACAGTATCAATTAAACGCATTTCTTCAATTTCTCGATTAGCATGTAATTTATCTCCATAGGTTGATTCGCTTATAACTATATCTGGGCGTAATTTGGGGATAGATAAACCAGAAATGGTGTGTTGAGGAAACAGTGAATAGTCTCCTGTATAAAAGACAGTTCCCTCTTTTGACTTTAGATAGCAACAACTCGCGCCAGCAATATGTCCAGCCATATAAAAGGTTAAGGTGATATCATCTATAATTTTAGTTTCCTTTTGAAAGGGAATAATCTCTATTCTATCTAACATATTTATAACATCATTTTCATTAAAAATAGGAATTTCTCCTTCTTGATAATTCATAATTTTTAAAGAATCATAGAGTAATACTCTCGTTAATTCTAAAGTCATTTTATTCATGTAAATTTTAGCAGTTGGGTATTCTTTACTGATTAACGGAAGAGAACCAATATGATCCATGTGGGCATGAGATATAACAATTGCTTGTACTCCTCCTAATTCTGCTATTTGGTTGAAATTAGGTAGTTTGTCTTTGGTCTTTTTTTGACGAATTCCACTATCAAGTAAAATGTTATGTTGATTTAATTTTAGTAAAATAGAACTGGCACCTACTTCTAAAGCACCTCCTAAATAAGTTACTTGCATTCATTTCTCCTCCTCATCTTTTTGTTGATTTATTTCTCTTTTAAATATGCTAGTAATGATTCATTCAATTCTTCTCTTTCTAAGGCATAATCAATATTAGCTTTTAGATAACCAATTTTTGATCCAGTATCATAATAAGTGGCATTTAATTTGCAAGCATAAAATGTTTCTTCTTTCATGAGTTCTTTCATTGCATCGGTAAATTGATATTCATTCCCTACTCCTTTATTTATTTTTTCTAAGACTTGAAAGATGTTTGGACTTACAATATATCTTCCAAGTCCAGCATAATTTGATGGAGAGTCTTTTATCTTTGGTTTTTCAATAATATTTTTAATTTGATTCGTTTCTTTATCAAAAAATTCAATCATACCATATTTAGAAAATGATTCTTCTGGAACTTCTAAACAACCAATCACATTAGCAAGGGTTTGTTCATGAAGATCAATTAGTTGTTTTAGTGCCGATGTCCTTGATTTCATGATATCATCTCCATAGAGAACAGCAAAATAATCATTTCCGACAAAAGTTTTAGCAAGTTTCACCGCGTGTCCACTGCCTTGAGGTTCTCCTTGTCTAATAAAATAGATATTAACGTGATTTTCTTTTGTTTTTAATTTTGCTAATTCTTGTATTTTTCCTTTTTCTTCTAATCTTTTTTCTAGTTCATAACTTTGATCAAAATAATCTTCAATTATCTTTTTATATGGACTTGTGATTAATAGAATATCTGTAATACCAGCGTTTACACATTCATCAATAATATAAGATAGTATGGGTTTATCTACAATTGGTAGCATTTCTTTAGGAAGAGATTTGGTAATTGGTAGAAATCTTGTTCCTAATCCCGCGACTGGTATGACAGCTTTGGTAATTTTTCTATTCATTTTCTTTTCCTCCTTCTTCAATATAGGTTTCCTATTATAATGTCTTTTTTTAAATTTTCAATCTTTATTTAATTAAAAATAGACATAATTGTTTGTTTTATAGATAGTATCATTAATTTTTAAATAGATGGAATATTTTCCAGATAATCCTTCTTTATTAATGACTGTATAATTATTTTTTAGATCATATACTTTTTTATTTAGAAATTTATCTAAGATTAAATATACTTCATCATTTTGCTTAAATTCTCCTGTTATTTGAAGATTCTCTTCAGTCTTATTTATTGAGATGTTATATTCTTCATATCTTTTATCTATTTTTTTGTAATTGATAAGAAAAATATTTTGAGAAGATTCATTTGTTTCTTCATTTAGATTGATTTTTATTCCTTTAGTTAATTTGTAATTTTCATCATTTATATAAAGTGGTAATAAAGTTTCTTTTGAATCAACTAGTATATTATCTAGATTTGTTTCTGTTATTTGTTGTTTAGTTTCTAAGTTTAAAGTAGTGGTTTGAGTTGAAGTAGTAAGAATTACCTCATTTGTTTCTTCTTGCCAATCTATATTACTATATTCCATAGATAGTTCTATATTGTTTAAAAGAGTACCAGTGAATTTATCTAATTCTATTACATTTTTTGATAGTATTATAATACTTGTAGGAGTTTCAACATAGGTTTTATAGTAACCTTTTTCTAGGTTATATTGTTTATATATTTTTCCTAGTAAATCTATTTCCAGTAAACTAGTTGGATTATTGTCTAGGTTTAGGGTATCACTTCCTAATAATAAATTACCTGTTTCTAATCTAGAAATTTTACCAGAATAATTTTTGGTTAAGTACCATCTTACCTCATTGTTATTATCTAAAGCATATGGATAACTATCAGAGGTAATAAAGTAAAGATTATTAGTATTATTTTCTATTTGTTTGAAAATTAAATCATTTGGTAAAGAAGATGTTTTGATGGTATAAGTTTTGATAATATCATTAATTTTTAATTCTACTGTATTAGTTGTATCAGGATATAATCCATAAATAGGTAGATAATGTTTAGTATTTTTCTTAAAGGTATTGGTATAAGTGGAATTTTCATCTTTACCAATTACTGTTACAGTTACTTCTGTTGGTTTTTCTGTTTCAAAAAGGATTAACGCTGTTAAAGGAGAAACTCCATAAGGATCTAGAATAATATTAGGGTTATCTAGGGTGTATCCATAAGGAGTTAGGTAATCTTCTTTCTTTTGCTGTTCCATCATTTCATCTTTTATTTCTTCTACCATAACGGTAGCGCTTACTATTTTATATCCTATCATTGATATAGATATTATGACTAAAAACAATGATGAGGTTATTAATATTTTATTCATTATATCACTACTTCCTATAATGAGCGTACAAGTATTGTACCATAAATTTTATTATTTGTGAATATAAATTCTAATTTATGAGCATAATAACATTAGAATATTCGCAGATATTCATGTTAAATCAATCATTTTTTTAGATTGATTTTTTTCTTTTCTTATTATATACTGGTTATAGTTTTGGAATAGGAGGTGGAATATGGATATTTTTTGTAAGATTATCTTAGGAGAAATTCCTTCTTATAAAATTTATGAAGATGAAATAGTAATGGTGATTATGGATGCAAACCCCAGAAGTGATGGACATTGTTTGATTATTCCTAAAAAACATTATCAGGATTTGTATGATATTGATGAAGAATTTTTGAATCATATTATGGAAGTTTCTAAACAAATTAGTCAATTGTTGAAAGATAAATTAACTTGTGATGGAGTTACATTAGAAGAAAATAATGGATGTTCTCAAGAAGTGAAACATTTTCATTTGCATGTGATTCCAAGATATCATGATAAAAAGGTAGCTCAAGAAGATGTAGAAAAAGTTTTCCACAAAATTGTGGATTAAAAAAAGAATAGTTAGATTACTCGAAAGATGAAGAAAAATATCATCTTTTTTTTTAGATATTTTTATAGATTATTGCAAAAATGAAATTTTTTTAATATACTTAATAAAAGAATAGGAGGAATAGCTATGTTAGTATACGTATTTCATCAACAAAGACTTTTTAGTTTAACTTTACCTAAAAATATATCTGGTAGTTATTCAGTTACAGATATTGATGAAAATGGAAAAGAGAGATTACTGATTAATATTGTAGAAGATCAAGGTAGATGGGTAGCATATAGTAATAAACATGTTAAAATTTGGCAAAATAAACAAATGTTACAGTCTATTCCTCTAGAAAACTATCAATACTTACTTTTACAAATTAAGGGAAATGACGGATATTTAGTCTTATATACATGTCCTGTTAATGATAAATCTAGAATTGGTGTTTCCCTAAATAAAGATATGGAGTTTACTGTAGGTAGTAGTAGTGATAATGCTATTTCATGTAATAATCCTTTAATTGCTCCAACACATGCTAAATTTACTTATCGAAATAATAGTTGGATAATTGAAGATTTAGATACCCAGTATGGTACATTTGTAAATAATCAATTAATTAAAGGAAGTTCTCCTTTATTTCATGGAGATGTTATCTTTATTTTAGGTTTAAAGTTTGTTGTTTTAAATAATTGTTTATTTTTTAATAATCCTATGGGTAGTGTAAAGTACAATAAGAATTTCTTTGGAGAAATGATTGAACGAGAAAAAATTTCTATAATAGAAAGTAATGAGGAAGATAACGAAATAAAATTATATGATGAAAAAGATTATTTTATTCGTTCTCCTCGTTTTATGGAAGTTATTGAAGCAGTTCCTTTTAAAATAGATGCTCACCCTAGTATGCAAGAATCTGAAGAAACACCACTTATTTTAACAATGGGTCCAATGCTGACAATGGGAATGAGTTCAGTAGCGATGTTACTGGCGACTTTTGTTAATTATCAAAATGGTAGCAATTGGGTAAATATTTTACCAACAGCTGTTATGTCAATATCGATGTTGGCTGGGACTTTACTTTGGCCGACATTAAGTCGTAATTATTCTAAAAAACAACAAAAGAAAAAATTACAGAAAATAGAAGAAAAATATAGTCAATATTTAAGAAAAAAAGAAACTGAATTAGCGGAAATTAGTACTATACAAAGACAAATATTGTTATCAAACAATATTAGTCCTATGGAATGCTATAAAATGATAACTAGTCGTAGTAAAAGTTTGTGGATGAGGGAATTACATCAAAAAGATTTTTTAGCACTACGTTTAGGTATTGGAAGAGTACAATTACAAATTCAATGTAATTATCCAGAAGAACATTTTGAATTAGATGAAGATACATTAGGTGAACAAATGAAGGCAATTTTAGAAAAGCATAAATATATTGAAGGAGTTCCGATAGTTGAATCTTTGATTCAAAAAAATATTATTGCTATTACTGGAAAATATGAATATATCAAAAATTATATGGATATTTTACTATTACAAATGATGACTTTTCATAGTTATTATGATTTAAAAATTGTACTTCTTACGGATAGTACAAAAAAGAATGGTTGGGATTATTTAAAACAGTTACCTCATATGTTTCGAAACGATAAGCAGATGCGTTATTTTGCTACAGATTTTGATGAAGGAAAAGAAGTTACACAAGACTTGTTAAATACTCTTAAAACAAGAGAAGAACAATTTAAAAAGAACGATAGTGAACGTTATGATAAGTATAAAAATTTTGCTCCTTACTATGTTGTAATTACAGATGATTATGATAATGTTAAAGATTATCCTTTTATTGAAGAAGTGTTACATCAAAATGGAAATTTGGGATTTAGTTTAATTATTTTGCATCCAACACTGGCTAATTTACCAACAGAATGTAAGGCATTTATTGGAATAAATGATCTAGAAAAGGGAGGAATTTTTGAAAGTGAACTTAGAAAAGATACCCAAAAATCTTTTACTATTGAACTTTTAGATAAAGTTAATTTAGAAGCATGTAGTCTTGCTTTAGCAAATATTCCTATTGAAAGTAGTGATGAGAGTTATTCTTTACCTAAGACCTTTGGCTTTTTAGAGATGTATGATGTTGGAAATGTGGAACAGTTAAATTCTTTAGAAAAATGGAAAATTAATAATCCTATTTTGAGTTTATCAGTACCCGTTGGTGTAAATATGAATGGTAATTTATTTAAGTTAGATTTGCATGAAAAAGAACAAGGACCACATGGTTTGATAGCGGGGATGACGGGTTCTGGTAAAAGTGAATTTATTATTACTTATGTTTTATCTATGGCGGTTAATTATCACCCAGATGAGGTACAATTTGTTTTAATTGATTATAAGGGTGGAGGTTTAGTTGGAGCATTTGAAAATAAAGAAACTGGCGTTCGATTACCACATTTAGCGGGTACGATTACTAACTTAGATACAGCGGAAATTAATAGAGCATTGGCTTCAATCGAAAGTGAATTAAAAAGAAGACAGGCATTATTTAATGAGGCTAGAGAAAAGTTAAGTGAAGGTACAATCGATATTTATAAATATCAAAAATATTATCGTGAAGGTTTATTAGATACTCCTTTATCCCACTTATTTATTATTTCTGATGAGTTTGCCGAATTAAAAGCACAACAACCAGACTTTATGGATCAATTAATCTCTACTGCTCGTATTGGTAGAAGTTTGGGGGTACATTTAATTTTAGCTACGCAAAAACCTAGTGGTGTGGTGAATGATCAAATTTGGTCGAATACTAGATTTAGAATTTGTTTAAAAGTACAAGATGCTGGGGACTCTAATGAGGTTATTAAAAGACCAGATGCTGCTTCTATTAAAGAGGTTGGAAGATTTTATTTACAGGTTGGTTATAATGAATTTTTTGCGATGGGTCAAGCTGCATATGCTGGAACTCCTTATATTCCACAGGATAAAGTTTATCATGAAATTGATGATAAAATTAGTTTTATTAATCATATTGGAAAAAGTATTAAGACAATTGATACTCCTAAAAATAATGTACAAGCACAAGGAGAGGAATTATCTAATGTGGTAAAATATTTAGATTTACTTGCTAAGAAAGAAAATATTTCTGTTAAACAGTTATGGTTAGAGAAATTAAATGATATTCTTTATATTGATGAGGTTAAAAAACAATATAATTATCAGAAAAAAGTATTTTCTTTAGAAGCTATCATTGGAGTATATGACAATCCAAAGTTACAAAAGCAAGGATTACTTACATTAGATTTAACCAATAAGGGAAATGCGGTTATTTATAGTATAAATGAAAGAAATACAATTATAAACTCAATTATTTATTCTTTTATTACAACCTATCATACAAAAGAAATTAATCTTTATATACTAGATATGGATAGTCAGACGTTAAAGATTTATCAAGATGCTCCACAAATAGGTGATGTTGTATTTGGAAATGAAACAGAAAAAATAGATAAATTATTTAAAATGTTATTAAATGAAATTGAAAGAAGAAAAAAGTTATTTCAAAATTATAATGGTAGCTACGAATTCTATTGTAAGCACTCTTCTACTCCTATTCCTGGAATTGTCTTTTTACTACATGGATATGAGAATTTTAAAGAGAGTTTTGAAGAGATGGACGCTGATTTGTCAAAAATTAGTCGAGATGGGGCGAAATATGGAATATATACGATTCTTACTGCTATTAATGACCGAAGTATTCGTTTAAGTATGAGGAGTAATTTTCCACAAATTATTCCATTAAAATTAAGTTCACCTATTGAATATAATATGCTTCTTGGAAAGAAAGCACCAGTGATTGCTGATGTAGAAGGTAGAGGTGTTGCTTTAATTGGGGAAGATGCTTATGAATTTCAAACAGCTATTATTTGTGATAGTAATAAACAGAATGATTATATTAAGAAAGTTGTAAATGCGTTAAAGCAACAAATTGGAGAAAAAGCTCCTGTTATTAGAATATTACCAGAACATGTTACTTGGAATGATGTTTTAAGTAATGGATTCAATTTGAAAAAAATTCCTATTGGATTAGAAGTAGAAACTTTAAATGTATCTACTTACGATTTTACAAAATCATGTATTCATTTAATTAGTGCTACAGATATAGATGCTCTTATACCATTTTCTAGGACTTTGATTGAACAAATGATTCAAATACCTGAAATTATTACAATGGTATTTGATGGAAAGAAATATTATAGTAATAGTATTGCTTCTAGTGATTTTAGGTCTATTCACGATACGATATTTAAAGTTGGTAGAGAACAGATGATGATTGTATTTATTACTGGTGTAGAAAAATGGTTAGGTAGTATTCCA
>CAYOCA010000036.1:0-10007 GCA_964402345.1 uncultured Muribaculaceae bacterium
TAAAAATACCAAAAAAAAAAAAAAAAAGCAAGATTTTTAACATATTGTTAACGTGAACTTTTTTGATATTTTTTCCTTGCTTTTTATATTTACCTAGTTTCAATCATATATTTTTAAACAACCTATCAACTTTGATATTTCTCTCAATAAAATTAGAAATTAAAAAAATGTACCTAAAAGGATGATATAAATCCCAATTTTTAAAAAAATTTAATTAATCTCATACCCATCAAAAAAAGAAACCAAATCTGTTTCTTAAATTTCCTGTAATACACTAATAATCATTGGTTTATTACCAGTTTGATTACTCAAATATTTACTTAATTCATCTCGAATTGTATTTTTAATCTTATTATAGTCTACATAATTTTCATGAACATTATCTTGAATAATTTTTTCACATATTTTTTTCATATTATCAATTAATTCTGTACTATCTTTTACATAAACAAAACCACGTGTTAAAATTTCAGGACCCGCTAATAACTTCTTCCCTTTTTTTGCTAATGTTGCTGAAATAATTAAAATACCATTATCAGATAACATTTCACGATCTCTTAAAACTACTTCTCCAATATCATCATTAGAATCTCCATCAATAGAAATATCTCCACAAGGCATTCTACTAAAGTCATTAACTAACTTTCCATTTACGAATTTTGCCACATAACCATTTTCTTTTAAAATAATATTTTCTGGTTTAATTCCAACTCTTTCTGCTAAAGAAGCATTAGCGACTTGAAAACGATATTCCCCTTTAATTGGAAAATAATATTTTGGTTTCATTAAGTCAATCATCATCATCAAATCCTCACTAGAAGCATGATGAGATAAATGATTTTTAGATAAAGTTACCACATCTACTCCTAATTTAGAAATATCATCTAATAATTTGTAATATGTTTTTTCTCTTCCTTCATAAATTGGAGTTGCTAAAAAAACAGTATCTGTCGAATTTAACTGAATAAACTTATCATACCCATTTATAATTTTATTAATTGTAGAATAAGCTTTTCCCCGTTCATTGGAATTTAATATCACAACATTTGGATCATTAATATTACTTAAATCCCCAATAAACTCTTTTGATATAAATAAATATTTATTTTTAATAGCATAATCGACAATACTTTGTAATTTTTTTCCCATAATCACAATTTTTCGATCTGTCTTTGATACTTCATTAAATAACTCTTGTATTCTATATAAATGGGAATTCAAAACATTAAAAATAATTCTACCATTTGCTTTACTTAATGTTTCACGAATTAAATTACTAATTCTATGATTAGGAGCAGTATGACCTACTTTATCAGCATAAACAGACTCAGTCATCAAACATAATACTCCTTGTTTTCCAATATAAGCAAGTTTTCCCATATCTGTTTGATAATGTCCTCGCATCATTGCATCAAAAACAAAATCAGATGCATAAAAAATAACCCCATCTTTAGTATAGATTGCATATCCTAAATTATCAGGGATAGAATGGGACAATCCAACTGGAAAAATCTTAATATGACCAATACTCAAAGTTTTATAAGCCTGAATCTCAATCAAACTTTTACAAGAATTTTTATCCATTGCAAACTCTTGTTTTAATAAATCAATTGTAAATTTAGATCCATAGATAGGAACATCTTTTAATTGATTTAAAATATCCATAACTGCTCCATTATTTTCATAATGACCATGTGTTAAAAAAATACCTTTTACTCTTTTCTTATTTTCTTTTAAATATTCAATATTAGGAATAATATAATCAATTCCTAACATATGCTCATCTGCATATTTTAGTCCAGCATCTATTACAATAATATCTTTATCTATTTCAATTACATACATATTTTTACCATTTTCATTTAAACCGCCTAGACTAAATATTTTAATTTTACTCATTACCTCTCCTTTCTTTAATAAAGTATAAAGACATTATGTATTATATCAAAAAGTAGGTAAAAATACAAGTATTTGTTTTGATCTTAAACTGTGTTATAATGGATTATGAAAGGTAAGGTGATGTAAATGCTAGAAAACAAAGTAGCAATCGTAACTGGTGGTACAAGAGGAATTGGATATGAAACAGTTCATAAGTTTTTACAAAATGGTGCAAAAGTAGCTCTTTTTGGTTCACGTGAAGAAACGGTTACAGAAGCTCTTAATTCTTTAAAGAAAGAAAACAGCAATTATGAGGTAATGGGGCTTTACCCTAAATTAGATGATGAGAAAGAAGTAAAAAAAGCTTTTGAAGAAGTAAAACAAAAATATGGACATATTGATATTCTAATCAATAATGCTGGTATCTCTTCTTCTACTCCACTTGTCAATTATACGGAAGAAGAATATGAAAAAATATCTAACTTGAATATTAAATCCGTATTTATTTGTTCCAAAGTTATTATTCCTTATATGGAAGAAAACAAAAGTGGTGTAATTATCAATACAAGTTCGATGGTAAGTATTTATGGTCAACCAAGTGGATGTATGTATCCTGCTAGTAAGTTCGCTGTGAATGGATTAACAAAATCTTTATCTAGAGAACTAGCTTCTAAAAATATTCGTGTCAATGCTGTAGCTCCAGGTATCATAGAAACTGATATGGTGAAAGCATTACCAAAAGAAATGATCGAACCATTGGTTAAGACAATTCCATTAGGAAGAATTGGAAAACCAGAAGATATCGCTAACGCATTTCTCTTTTTAGCGAGTGATATGGCTAGTTATATTACTGGGGAAATATTACAAGTCGATGGTGCTACTAGATGTTAATAACACAATAAAGAATGATAAAACTTCTAAAAAAGTTTTCAATCATTCTTTTTATTTGGCATCAACTTCTCCTTTATTATTACCAAGTTTATTTAAACGCTTTAAAGATACAACAAAACTTTGATATTCAGCACTAATTGTACCTAATACTTCAAAATTTGTAATAATTTTATCATAATAAGTATATACTAAGATAATCGTTCCAACTTCCATATTTCCTTTGCTAATCAAATAAACACTATAAATGATAATACCATATTTAGTTAGTTCAATAATTCCTAAAACTAAATAAATTAATGCTTGAGCAAGTAAATTAAACTTTTTATTAGATTTTAAGTATTCTATATTACTTTGATGAAATTTTTTAAATATTACATCATCATAATTACCATCTTTTAAGTTATCATACATTTGATGAGCAACAACAGTCTTTCTATCTAAAGAAGTTTTTCTTTTAATATTTTCTTCCTTAATTTGATTACTAGAAATTACTAATAATATTACCATAATAATTGAAACGACAAAAGTAATAATAAAAATATAGATACTTTGACTTAAAAAATAAAAATAAATAAAGAAAATTTCAATGATTTGAATAACTCTAGCGACACCATTTCCTAGAAAATTACAGAGAATATCAATATCATTGTTAATGACGTTAGTATATTCTCCTAAGGAAACTTTCTTTATATTAGCACTATTATTCTTAGTAATAAGAGCAGTATATCCTAAGTATAGTTTATCATAAAATTTAAACCAAGATACTTGATTTAAATATTGCCAGATGTAATAAAAAGAACTAAGAAAAATAATAATAATAATTAAGGAATACGTTTTGGTAAAATTTCCATCACTTAAATTATTGACTGTATTACTCCAAAAAACAGGAATAATTAATAATAGTCCTCGAAGAAAGACAGAAGTAACAATTTTATAAAAAAGTTCTTTGTAGGAATCTTTAATTACAACACTTGTATAGTTATCTTTACCTTTCATTTAATTCACCCTAGTATTATTATGAATTTTTTTAATTATTTTATGTAAAAAGAAAAAGACTATAAAAGTCTTTAAGATGTAATTGTAGATGTAACACCTTTTCCGTTAGCACCTTCAAAGGTAATCGTTGCCTTCCATGTTCCAGAATCTGTCTGTTCAGCTCCAGTTTCATTAATCCAAACTACAATATAATAAGTTGTACTACCACTACTTTGAGCTAATGATACCGCAGTACAACCAGAACTACCATCACTTGGAGTACACGCAGATCCAGAAGTTAAATCGGTTCTCGTTGTCGTTGCACTAACCATTGAATAACTTCCCGATGTAGCAGTACCAGCTGTCTGAGTTCCAGAAACTCTTTTCCACTTCAAATTAGTAGTTGTTGTTGTAAATTGAATTGTACCATTTACTACTACTTTTGCAGTACTGTTATTTGTTATTGTAATAGTATAAACTTTACAAATTATATTTCCATTTCCATCTACACATTGATTTGTTGAGTTCATTGCTGTACCTATTGCTGACGCCAATTGAGGAACCATAACCCCAGTATTCCCTGACTTTAATGTTGCCTCGGTTACACCTAAAGTTAAACCAGCTGTAGCAGCTGTACCAGTTACAGTTGTCGTATTAGCAGCAGACAAAGCAAAGTAAGCATAAGTAGCACTAGTCGTAGAAATCATCAATGTTGCTATTAAAATAATCATAGTTAATATTTTTTTTGAATCTTTATTTTTTCTTACTTGTTCATTATTCATCTCTCTATCCTCCATACTTTATCTCATTATAGCAATTATTTTTACTAATTGCAAGATTATTTTTTTTATTTCATTGTGTTGCCTTTTTTTAATTTTGGTGTGTTGTTATTATCAATTAACTGCATATTATTCCCATTTTTTACTAATTTAAATAGCATTTATAATAGATGGAGATTGATTTTTATTTTTAAACAAATTTATAAAACCTTACCATAACTACTACACTTTACAATATTTTTCTAAATTGATTAAATTGTAATTTATCAATCAAGGTATTTCACTTAAAATCATACAAGTGAAAAAAACGAAAAAAATTTATTTTTTTTATTGACAATTGTACCAAATATGGTACAATGTAACTGAGGTGAGAAAAATGGGAAGATATTTAGCAGCAGGTATAATGACAAGATTTGATGTAAGAAAAAAGAAAGGTTGGTTCAGTGATAAAAAATTTAATTTAGAAAAAGAAATCGACAATGTTTTAAAAGACATTAATAACATAATTGATTCATCTATGTATGATTTGGTAGAAAAGAAAGAAAATCGCTATGACTTTGCTTTAAAGCCAGAACTTTTTAACAAAAACATTCATGAATTAATTAGAGAAATAAAGCCATTAACGAATCCAAACCTTACTTGGATTTCAGACATTATTAAAGAACTAGAAGAAAATGGTAAAACAATTTATGATAAAGAATTTATAGAAAAATACCCTATTCAGGTAAACATAAGTAAAAATGGTGAATACAGTATTGAAATAAACAATGAAGTAATAGAGGAAGATTATCCCTTTTATCCAATGTATTGTCTAATAAATGATAAAGATTTATTTAATAATGTAGAAATTCATATAGCAATCATATTACTGTGGATAGACTATTCTAAATATGATTCAGAAGATGAAACAGAGATGCTTAGAATTATAAATAATATGAAAGCCAAATATTATAGTAGTCCCCTTTCTAAATCATTGATTTATTATATTATAGGTTAAAACATGAAAAAAGAAGATCAAAAAGAATTTGAAGCAAGAGAAAAATTACTATCTGATTTAGAATATTCTTTAATAACAGATTTCATTAAACTTAGAAAAGAGAATCATTTGAGTCAACAAGATATGGCAAATGCTTCAAAAACAATTCGAGAAACTATTGCTAAAATTGAAAATAAAATAGTTTCTCCTCAAATAAATACTTTAATAAAAATATTAGAACCATTAGGTTATACACTTGGAATAGTTAAAATTGAAAATAAAGATAAAGACAATATGAAAGAAACTTCAACAAAAATTCAAACCCCAAAGCATAAATAATAACTATCACACTACTACATTTTATTATCATTCAAAATATAGTAGTCTATTGCTAAAATAATTGGAATAGAAAAAATGTTGATAACAAAGGCAATAAGGAATTAAATATTGATTTTTTTCTTTTTTTTGTAATTTTCCTAAAGCAATCTTTTACATCATCAGCAATTTTAATTAACAATATTATCAAAATCTAGTACTTTATTTATTGCAACTTGTTCCATTTTGGCTAAAATCATCGAGATAATATTTTTTTATATTTTTTATATAAAATAAACAGGAAATGAAAATAAAACAAAAATATTTTGAACTTTATATCAAATTAGAAAAAGAAAAATCGTGGTGCAATAAATTATTGTATTACAAATATTTATGGTGAAAATGTTGAAGTAACACCTGTACCATTAGAAGAGTCAAATTGTATTTTTCCATAAAAAGTTTTGCCTACATCAGTAGGTTGATTAACATTTGTTTCGTTAATCCAAACAATCATATCATATTCATATTTATCAGCAGTCGCCAAAGTAAGATTAGATACAAATTTTACAGCAGTTGAAGTTGCAGCATTATCTTCATTTGTTCCAAGCACAGAATTAGCTGGTGTAGTAGCATCCACTGAATCAATCAATTTCCATTTTAAATTTGGCATTGTGGTTTTAACATCTGTCGTCATAGCAGAATTTCCATAAAAAGAAACTTTTCCATCTACTACTTGAGTTGCTGTTCCACCTTGATTTTCAATTGAAATATGATACACTTGACAAACAACATTACTATTTGCATCAACACAACCATTTTTTAAGGCATTAGATAAAGGGGAGTTAGTACTTTCCGAAACAGATAACTGTGGCACAATCGCACCAGTATTCGAGCTACTACTCGTTGGAAAAATTTTTGTTACATTTAGAGTTAAATTGACAGTAGCAGCAGTACCTGTTATCGTATTATTGTTAGTTGCAGAAATTGCAAAATAAGCATAAGTTGCACCAGTGATACTAAAAAATAAAATCAATACTATAGTGATTGTTAACTGTGTCTTTGTAAATATCATTTTATCCGCTTGTTCTTCTAACACTTTAATCACCAACCGTTTCTGAACCTTCTATTTGTAATGCACTGGCAATACTTCCTTTAATTTCTCCACCACTACCTGCCTGCATTGTTATGATTGCATTAAATGAACCAATATCGGATTCATTTTGACTTTCATTTAAATTAGTAAGCCATATTACTAAAATAAAATTTGTCTCTACCATTCCTGATACATCATAAGAATCACCCAAAGATAAATTAGTTCCTTCCCCCATTGGAGTAGCATCTTTTGTAATACAATAAATTACCCCATCTACTTCTAAACATTGTTTTTCATCATATGTAGAACTTTCTCTTAACATCATATAACTTAAATTTTCCATGTTGTTTGTCGTAATATCCATTATACCAGAAATATAAGCTAAATCCTCATTATAATCATAAACTCTTATTTTATAAGCAGAACAAGCTCCGCGATTGTATTTATCTCTACATTCATTTTTCATAGCCTTAAATACATCTTCATCATTCATTGGAATAACAGAAAAATCGTGATACAATGGTTCAATATTCATACTAATACTATAAATAGTAGACTCTGTTTGAAGAGAATTTTCTAAACTATGACTAGTAGCCGTCCAATAAGCATAAGTAGTACCAATAGTCATAACTACTAAAGTAGCAACAGCAATCATACCATATAATATTTTAAATTTGTTCTTCATTCTATCACTCTTCTATTCTTCTTTATAATATCAAATATATACTTAAATTGCAAGTCTTTTTTTTACAAACGAACGTTTGACAAAACATTGAATTAATGATAGAATGATTATGGTGATTATATGAAAAAAAATAGTAAAGAATTAACTGACAAGCAAAATGAAATCTTAATATTTATAAAAAAATATTGTTCAGAAAATCATTATGCACCATCTATTCGTGAAATTGCTAGTGGTGTTAATTTGAATTCGCCAGCTACCGTTCATGTCCACGTAAAGAATCTAATTGAAAAAGGATATTTAAAAAGAAACGCTAATAACCATAAATTATTAGAATTACTGGTGCCTAATGAATTTGCAATTCCAAGCGAAGAAGTAGTTCAAATTCCACTTTTAGGAAAAGTAACTGCTGGTAATCCAATTGAAGCTATTGAAAACCCAGATGAATACTTTCCAATTCCCGTTCAAATGATCCCAAAAGGAAAAGAAGTATTCACCCTTAGAGTTAATGGTGAAAGTATGATTAATGCTGGTATTTTCGATAATGATATCATCATCATTGAAAGAAAAAACACTGCTAATAATGGAGATATTGTTGTAGCTATGACAGAAGAAAATGAAGTTACTTTAAAAAAATTTTATAAAGAAGAAGATTATATTAGATTACAACCTGAAAACGATTTTATGTTGCCAATTATTTTAAAAAATGTAACCATTTTAGGAAAAGCAATTGGTTTATATCGCCAATTTTAATAAAAGAACGATTCCTAAGTTAAACTAGAAATTCGTTCTTTTTCTAATTCGTTTATTTTATCTTTATATTTCGTAACTGGTGCATATGTAAGACGATGATATTTGGTAATTCCATATTTTTGAATAGCCTCTAAATGTTTTTTTGTACCATATCCTTTGTTATTTTTTAAATCATACATAGGATAAATTTCATCTAACTCATACATTGCTTTATCTCTTGTTACTTTAGCAATGACAGAAGCAGCTGCAATGGTAATACTTTTAGCATCACCTTTAATGATAGAAGTGGTAGGAATATCAATCTCCATCGGCATTGCATCAATTAAAACATGTTCAATCTTTATTTGCCTATTTGCTTCCTCAATCGCTATCTTCATTGCTTTTTTTGTTGCCTGATAAATATTCAATTCATCAATTTCTTTTTCACTCACTTCTCCAATTCCAATAGCTAAAGCTTTTTCTTTAATAATATTATAAAATTCATTTCTTTTCTTTTCACTAAGTTTTTTGGAGTCGGTTAATCCATTTAATTGAAAATCTACTGGTAATACTACACAAGAAGCAACAACACTACCGATTAAAGGACCTCTTCCAACTTCATCTACTCCACCAATCACTTTGATTCCTTGATTATTTAATTCTCTTTCATACTTATATAAATCTTCCATCTCCAATTACCTCAAATGATTTTTAAAATCATTCATCTTTCCTAATAAATTTGCACCATTAGCTGCTTTCATATTTTCTTCTAACCTTTTTACTCGACCATCTACACTATTTGCTTTTAAGATTTCTTTTTTTCTCTCTTCTTTATCTTGAATATTATACATTTTATTAAAATGTTGCTTACGATTTTCAATGATTTGCTTTGTTTCTTGATAATTGTGATTCACATTCCATTGTTGATCAAACACCTGACTCACATCACTTACTTTTTTATTAATTTTCATCATTCTTATCCTCCAATAAATTATTGAATATTTCTATCTATTTAATATAACTTTTTACAAAATGTTTTACTTCTATTCTCCAAAAAACATAACTTTTCTAATTTCCCCTGATATTCCAAACAAAAAATTCATAAATCTAATAATTTTTGAATACCAATTTCATTAAATAATTGATTATCATTTTAAAGTTTTCTATAGCATTTAATGTATCTTTATGATAATTAGAATTGAAAGAAGAAAACAAGGCATGCAACTGGAATGGGTTTAAATAATCTAAAAAAGCAAATTTTTAAAGAAATTTTAATAATTCTTTTACTCAATTATTTCATAAATTCTTTTATTTTTAATATTTCCTTTTCAGTTTTATTAGTTATTTTAGATATTAATTCTATATCTAAATTATTTTTTAACATAGATTTTATCGTATCTATAATATTTTGATTTTTTCCTTGTTCAATTCCTTCTTCTATCCCTTTCTTATGTCCTTCTTTCATCCCATTCTTGTGTCCCTCTCGTAAACCTTCTTGCAAACCTTCTTGCAAACCTTCTTGTAACCCTTCTTGTAGACCCTCTTCACGTCCAATTCTAGCAGCTTCGATCTTTGCTAATTCTATCTCATCACGAACAGACCCTTCAAAATCTTCCTCTAAAGATATTTTAGATAATACAATTTCATCCGCACTTGCTTCTTCAATTCTTTTTAATAACTCTTTCT
>CAYOCA010000037.1:0-9810 GCA_964402345.1 uncultured Muribaculaceae bacterium
TAACACAAAAGAAATAATTATAATTTCTCTTTTTTTTATTCATTTTTAAGTAAATTTTTGTATTATACTAAATTTTAAAAAATTTAGATAATTAAGTGAATCTTATGAATAAATGTTCGCCTTTTTGTTCGTAAAATGAAATTTTTTCAACTTTTTTCAAAAATTAAAAGTAAAATGAAAATTTATCTCTAATAATATAATTAGAGGAGGTAAAAAATGAAAATAATTAAAAAAAATTTAAAAGTAATTACTATTCTAGTGATATTAGTATTTATCATAGGAGCATTTGTTTTAAAATATTCATTAAAAAGACAAGCTACCCCTAAATCTGTTGAACTAGAAGTAGTAGAAGAAGAAGTAGTAGAAGAAAAAGAAGAGGTAGTTCCTACTTTAGTATACGTAGATTTAAAAGGTGCAGTAGTTGCTCCAGGAGTATACGAAATTGAAGAGGGGAAGAAAGTAATTGATGCAATTAACTTAGCGGGTGGTCTTGCTGAAAACGCAGATACTTCTTTAATTAACCTTGCGAAAAAGGTTACTAATGAAATGGTTGTTATCATTTATACAACAGAAGAAGTAAAAAAAGCAACAGAAACAGATGCTATTGCTCGAGTGATAGATAATCAATGTGTTTGTCCGTCTATTAAAAATGATGGTTGTTTGCAACAGGAAAGTAGTTCTAATAATTCTGATACAAGTGAAAATACTAATTCTACTTCACAAAATCAAGAAAATGGGAAAGTAAATATTAATACTGCTACTTTAGAAGAATTACAACAATTATCTGGAATAGGTGAAAGTAAAGCACAAGCTATAATCGATTACCGCAGTGAACATGGAAATTTTGAAAAAATTGAAGATTTATTAGAAGTTTCTGGAATAGGGGAAGCTCTATATGAAAAAATTAAAGACAACATTACAGTCTAGATACTTATTCAAAATATTGGGGATTATTTTTCTTTTATATAGTTTTTTGATGATATATCATAATCCAATTCATAGTCATTATTCTATAGATACGAAAGAAATTTCTGGAACTGTAACCAAATATAAAATTGATGGGGATTTATTAACTATCCGTCTAAAGGGAAAAGAAACGGTTATGATAAATTATTATTTTGCTAGTGAAGAAGAAAAAAATTACTATGAAGAAAATTTAAAATTAGGAGATCAACTTCAAGTAACAGGTACATTTACAATTCCTAGTAACAATACAGTTCCTAATTTATTTAATTATAAGAAGTATTTAGAATATCATAAAATATTTTATCTTGTTTCAGCAGAAAGAATTGAAAGGCTTGCGAATAATACTAGTATTCTATATTACATAAAAAATAAAATAATAGAAAGAATTGATAAGATTGATAAAACTGGTTATCTAAGAACTTTTATTTTAGGAGATAAATCTATTTTGTCCTCAGATATGATCGATTCTTATCAAGAAAATGGTATTTCTCATTTATTTTCGATATCGGGAATGCATGTTAGTTTAATTGTGGGAATTCTCTTATTTTTGCTAGATAAAATTAGTTATCACTTACATTACAAATATACGATAGTTATTATTGTATTATTGTTTTACCTATTTTTAACCGATTTTAGTGCTTCTATTATTCGGACAAGTATTATGTTTATTTTATCAGCGATAAATAAGTGTTTTAATCTTAAAATAAAAAAGTTAGATATTATGTTACTTACCTTATGTTGTGCTATTTTATATAATCCTTTTATCATCTGTGATGTAGGATTTCAATTTTCATATGTAATTAGTCTATCATTGGTATTATGGAGTAAGAGGTTAGGTAGAATTAAAAATAAACTACTCTCAAGTCTTTATACATCTTTTATCTGTTTTGTTGTTTCTTTTCCTATTTGTATCTATCATTTTTATCAGGTAAATGTATTAGCAATTTTTTTAAATATTATTATGATTCCTTTTGTCAGTGTCGTAGTATTTCCTTTCACATTAATCACATTTTTCATACCTATTATTTATCCTATCTATCAAAAAATTATTTTGGTATTAGAAAAAATTAACCTGTTAGTTGGAAATATCAAGTTTTTTGAATTGATTTTGGCAAAACCTTCTTTAGTAGTAATACTTGGTTACTATATAGTAATTTTACTTACATTGCTAAAGAAAAGGTATTTTATTTTACTTATGATTATTATACTTTTACATAAAAACTATCCATATTTTGATTCTAAATTTATGTTTACTATGATAGATGTAGGACAAGGAGATTCTTTATTTATAAAGCTTCCTTATAATAAGGGAAATATTTTAATTGATACAGGAGGAAAAACTCAATATGAAAAAGAAAAGTGGCAGAAAAGAGAAACAACATCTTCTCTTGCTGAGGATAAAATTATTCCCTATTTGAAGTCTTTAGGAATTACTCACTTGGATTATCTAATTACCACTCATGGAGATTATGATCATGCTGGAGAGGCTAAGAATCTAATAAATGATTTTAAAATTGATAAAGTTATATTTAATCATGATGATACTAATGAATTAGAAAATGAATTAATCCAAATATTAACACAAAAAAATATTAAATATTATAAAGGTATTAAAGAAATAAAGATTGACAAATATCAATTTCAATTTCTAAATACGAAAGAATATGATAATGAAAACGATAATTCTAATGTAATTTATTTTGTTTATAACAATTATAAATTTCTTTTTATGGGAGATGCTGGAGAAGAAAGAGAAAAAGATATATTAGAGAATTATCACCTAAGGAATATAGATTTTTTTAAAGTTGGACATCATGGATCAGACACAAGTAGTAATGAAGAATTTATTAATAAAATGAATCCTAAATATAGTTTTATTTCTGTAGGAAAAAACAATCGATATGGTCATCCTAAGGCATCTGTATTGAATATTTTGTCTAATTCTAAAATATATAGAACAGATATAGATGGAAGTGTTGAAATTAAATTCAAAAAATGCGAATATCAGATTAGAACATATGAACCTTACGAAGTTAAAAATAATTAAAAAAGTTAAAATAAACAAGGTTATTTTTTGATAGATGAGAATATAATACATTAGAAACTTAATTCCATTTATTTAAAAAAATTATAAATTCACTTTAGAACAAGATTTACTTGTATATCTTTTGAATTTTGTATCAAACTATATATAAAGATAAAAATATTGCAATATTACTTATATGTTTTAAACCTTATATTTAAGAGAATGTTAGAAAAATAGATTAAAAAAATTATCTTTTTAAAAGAAAATAATTTCTGTTACTAATAATTGGTTGAATTAAATTCCATCTGGTAAAATGAATTAAGGTAGGAGCATTCTAATATAAATAGCAGAATAAACTATTTAAAAAGATTGTTCCTTAAATAAAGCCGTAAATTCGCGAGGAGGATTTGCGTTTACATATATAAGGAAACTAGAAATAGTTTCCTCTTATTAATTATTAACCCGAGTTTTCATTTGACTAATAATAAAACTTATTATATAATTTATATAGTAAATAAATAGTGTAAAAATGCAGTAAGGTGATAAAAATGGCGAAGAAAAAAACAAAAAAAGATAAAAATAAGAATAAATTTGAATATAGCAATGAAATTGTTGGAGTAATTATTATTTTATTAGGTGTAATTGGAATACTTGGAACAGGTATTATAGGAAATATGGTGAGAAGTTTTGCTATATTTCTAGTTGGGACAGTCTATTTAGCTTTATTAATTTTATTAGTGATTATTGGATTTCTTTTGATTTTAAAAAAAGAAACACCCAACCTATTTTCAAGTAGATTAATTGGTGTATATGTAATTATTATTTCTATTTTAGTAATTCTTCATGTTAAGTATATTGAAATAAATGGAACAACGGGTATGAAAATTATTACTGAAACATTTAATAATTTGATGATATCCTTTTCTAGTACTACTGCTTTATCAAATTCTGGTGGTGGAATTGTTGGAGCTATATTTAGTTATTTGTTTGTGACTTTTTTTGGTTCGGGAGCCATGATTGTAACAATTACTTTATTGATATTAGGAATTATTTTAATCTTTAATGTAAGTATTTTAGAAATATTCAATAAAATAAAAGCATTACTTGCGAATGCTTGGACAAATTCGACTGGTGAAGAAGATGAAACTCCAGAAGCAAAAGTAAAAGTATCAAGTCCAGATGCGGATGAAGAGACTATTGAAAAACCCGCTGTTGTTGTTGAACCTGTAAAAGTAGAAACAATAGATGAGGATGTTCCAATTGTAAGAACACCTCCAAAGATCGTTACTAATGAACCAGAATCGGTAGAAGATGAAGTAATCATTAATAGTGTGAACGAAAATTATAAACTACCATCTATTAATTTATTAAATACCGTAAAAAATGTTAGCAATCATGAAAATGAAATTCGAGCTAAACAAAATATCGATCAGTTAGAAAAAGTATTAAAAGACTTTGATATCACAGGAAAAGTCGTTCAAGTAAATATTGGACCTACTGTTACACAATACGAATTAGAAATTAAAGCAGGAACAAAGGTAAGTAAATTATTGTCAATTCAAAGAGAAATTGCTTTAGCATTGGCGGCGAAAGATGTTAGAATAGAAGCACCTATTCCTGGGAAAAATACAATTGGAGTAGAACTACCAAACAAAATAGTTAGTTCTGTATCATTTAAAGAAGTATTATCCAAAATGCCAGAAGTCAATGAAAAAAATTTATTAGCGGTTGGACTAGGAAAAGATATTATGGGCAAAGTCAAATGGATGGAAATCAATACCACTCCCCATTTATTAGTAGCAGGTGCCACTGGTAGTGGTAAATCTGTGTGTATGAATTGTATTATTACCTCAATTTTAATGCGAGCAAAACCTGATCAGGTAAAACTAGTGATGGTGGATCCTAAAAAAGTTGAACTTAGTATGTACAATGGAATTCCCCATTTGTTATGTCCAGTTGTGACTGACCCCAAGAAAGCATCAGTTGTCTTAAAAAACATTGTTTCCGAGATGGAGAGAAGATATGATGTTTTTGAACGCACCAAAAATAAAAACATTAAAGGATATAATGAATTTTGTGAAACAAATACAGAATATTCTAAAATGCCTTACATTGTTGTGATTATTGATGAGTTAGCTGATTTAATGTTAGTTGCCGCGAAAGAAGTAGAAGATTCTATCATGCGTATTACTCAAATGGCACGTGCTGCAGGTATACATTTAATTGTTGCGACACAAAGACCATCCACTGATGTTATTACTGGTGTTGTAAAAGCTAATATCCCATCTCGTATTTCCTTTGCAGTATCTTCAAGCATCGACTCTAGAACTATCCTCGACTGTATTGGTGCTGAAAAGTTATTAGGAAAAGGAGACATGCTATTTTTACCAATGGGGGAAAACGCTACGACGAGAATTCAAGGTGCTTTCATCAGCGAGCAAGAAATTCAAAAAGTTGTTGATTATGTCTGTGAACAGCAAAAAGCTCAATACGATAGTTCATTAACAGAAATGAAAAATGAATCAGGAAGTCAAAGCGATGGATACTCATCTAGCGAAGAGTATGAAGATCCATTATATAATGAAATTGTCGATTATGTGATTCAAGCAGGAAAAGTTAGTGCTTCCTTAATTCAAAGAAAATATCGATTAGGGTATAACCGAGCTGCTAGAATTATCGATTTATTAGAAGAAAGAGGAATTATAGGACCTCAAAATGGTTCTAAACCAAGAGAAGTTTTGGTAAAACCAGAATCAATCTCAGAAGAATAAAAGGAGTATATTATGAAAAAAGAAGGAAAAAGTAAAAAAAATATTGTAGCCTGGATTATATTAGTTATATTAATTTTATTGTTGTTAGCGCTAAATTATCTTAAATTTTTTGGTAGTAAGAATCCAAATATTGAAAATACCCCTGTTGATAATTCTGAAAATCAAGCAGTTGTGGTGGCACTGCAAGAAATTGTCGATAATTTTAATAAAAATTCTAAAATAGCCGAGTATAAGGAACAAAATATTACGATTCAAGCGGTACTAAATAATTATTCTATTTTTATTAGTTATACAGATGATACTACAACTACTTATGAATTTAATTATCATGATTTCTTAATTGATATTACAATTTCCAATAAGGAAGAAAATCGTGCTAAATTTGACAAGGTATATGAGATATTAATCTATGCCGTTCAAGAAAGACTTAAAAATGATGAGAATATTGAAGAATATGTTAAAAATTATCTAAATGATAGCACAGAATATGATGGTTTATATAAAACAGCAGATGAAGGTAACTTAACATATTATATGGATATTACAATTAAGTTAAAAGAAAATGTTGTAGAAGATACCGATAATTCTAAAGATGAAGATGATGAAAATACAACAAATCAAACTGAAATATATACGGAATAAGAATGGAGTGAGAAAAAATGGCAACGCCACATAATGAAGCAAAAAAAGAAGATATTGCTAAAATTGTCTTAACATCAGGTGATCCTAAAAGATGTGAATACATCGCAAAAAATTATTTAGAAAATGTAAAACTAGTAAATACCGTAAGAGGAATGACCGCTTATACTGGAGAATATCTTGGAAAAAAAATTACTGTTTTTCCTTCTGGAATGGGTATGCCTAGTATGGGAATTTATGCTTATGAACTTTTTAAATTTTATGATGTAGAAGTTATAATTCGAATGGGTACTTGTGGTACAACTAACAAAGATTTAGAAGTACTAGATACTATTTTGTTAGAAGGATCTTATACAGAAAGTAATTTTGCTTTAATGTTTCATAGAGATAATCAAACGCATTTAACTTATGCTAGTAGAGAGTTAAATGATAAGATAGAAGAAACAGCTAAAGAAGAAAACTTAGTTTATAAAAAAGGGTTTGGACTTTGCAGTGAAGTGTTTGATGTTTACCTAACAGATGATCAATACAAAGATATGTTAGCTCATTTACCTAAAGATATTAATTTTATGGGAACCGAAATGGAAGCCTTCGCTCTTTTTTATATTGCCAATTTACTTGGAAAAAAAGCCGCTTGTTTATTAACTTTAGTCGATTCAAGATATCGCCCTGATACTACTGTAACTAGTGAAGAAAGAGAAACAAAATTAGATAATATGATAAAAATTGCATTAAAGACTAGTTTAAAATTATAAATATGATTCATAATATAGGTAAGAGGGAGGACGCGAATGAATTATGAAAAAATAGATATGGGTTCTTATAATTTACATATCATTAAAACAAAGAAGTTTAAAACAATTACAGTTGAAGTAAATTTTAGAAGAAAAATGGAAAAATCAGAAATTACAATTCGTAATTTACTTAAAGCAGTATTATTAAGCACCACGAATAATTATAAAACTGAAAGAGATTTAATCAAAGAAACTGAGAATTTATATGACTTAAAACTAATTAGTTCTAATATGAGAATAGGTAATGATACTAATTTATCTTTTAAAACAAGATTTTTAAATGAAAAATATACCGAAAAAGATATGAATGAATATTCTATTGCTTTCTTAATGGAAGTCTTGTTTCAACCGAACGTCGAAGATCATAAGTTTAGAAATGAGGAAGTTAAAAAATGTAAGAACAAATTAGAAAAAAGTATTCAAAAATTATCAGATAATAAATTAAAATATACATTAATGAAATTACTAGGTACAACTAAAGATATGCCTTATTCTTATAATTCATATGGTTATATAGAAGATTTAGAAAAAATTACTCCAGGTAGTTTATATGAATATTATAAATCCGTTTTAGAAAATGATTATATAGATGTATTTGTAGTTGGAGATGTAGATTCTAGTCAAATTAAAAGTTTATTTAAAAAATACTTTAAAGCAAATACTTTTAAAAAAGTAAAAAATGATATTTTAGTAAAAGAATTAAAACCTAGAAAACGAATTAAAAAAATTACTGAACATGATGTGGCAAATCAATCTCAGTTGACAGCATTATGTACTCTTAATGGGTTAACAGACTGGGAAAGAAAATATGTTTTATTAGTCTATAATGAAATGTTAGGTGGTAGTTCCAATTCTTTGTTATTTGACAATATCCGTGAAAAAAACTCTTATGCTTATTATGTAAATTCTAATCAAAAATCTTACGACAATATTATGATGATTTATTCTGGAATAGAAAGTGGCAACTCTGAAGTTGTTTTAAAACTTATTCGTAAGACATTACAAAACATTACTAAAGGAATCTTTACAGATGAATTATTAAAAAATTCTAAAGAGACGATTATTGCCTCTATTAAAGCTAGTACCGATAGTCCTAATGGGATTATTAATACTTACTACGCGAAAGAACTTGTCAATTCTGATGACTTTGACAAAAGAATAGAGAATATTTCTAAAATATCAAGAGATGATATTATTAATTTAAGTAAAAAAATTACGATGCATACAGTTTATCTTTTAGAAGGAAATGTTGAGGAGGTGTCCGATGAAGAAAATTAAATTAGAAGCAATTAACGAAGAAATTTATTATGAAAAATTAGCGAATGGTTTAGATGTTTATTTATACAATAAAGAAGGATGTACTAATAATTATGTCACGTTTACAACAAAATTTGGTTCTATTTATAATGAATTTACTCCAATTGGAAAAAAGAAGTTTATTACTGTTCCTCATGGAGTAGCCCATTTCCTTGAACATAAAGTATTTGTTCAAAAAGACGATCCTCAACCAGAAGAATTTTTCGCGAGAAGTGGTGCTATATGTAATGCTTATACTACTTTTAAAAATACAACTTATTTATTCTCAGGACCAAATGCTTTAAAAGATAATATTTCTTTTTTATTAGACTTTGTTCAAAGTCCATATTTTACGAAAGAAAATGTCGATAGTGAAAAAGGTATTATTACTCAAGAAATTCATATGTGTGATGATAATCCAACTGATGTCTTATATGAACATATTAGAAAAAATACTCTTCAGTATAATCCATTTCGTGATAGTATTATTGGAACGGTAAAAGATATTCATGAAATTACCGATAAAACTTTATTTACTTGTTATCATACCTTTTATCACCCTGAAAATATGTTTCTTGTGGTAACGGGTTGTTTTAATGAAGAAGAAATAATGAATATTATTATTGCTAATCAAGCTAAAAAAGAGTTTGACTGTCTTCAGGAAATTAAAATTAAAGATTATAAAGAGCCTGATAAAGTTGTTAAAGAATATGAAGTTGTAAAAATGAAAACACCTATTCCTAAAATTGCTTATAATATTAAAATTTCATTATCTAATCTAAAAATGAGTATAAGAAAATATAATCTTTACTTATTTATTATATTTTCTATTCTCTTTGATGATTCATCTATCTTTGATGAAGAAGCGAAGAGGGATAACATTATTACTAATTCTTTAGCAATGAATTTGTTAAATTGTGATTCTCATTTAATTTTATCTTTGATTAATGAAACTAATTGTTATGATAAATTAATTGATAAAATAGAGGATACTTTAAAAAATATTGAAATACCAGAAGAAGATTTAGAAAGAAAGAAAAAAGTACTAATTAGTAATGAATTATTTAGTTTTGAAAATATAGAAGTAATTAATGAAATGATTATTGATAATGTTATTTTTGATAATCAAATTGAAAAGAATATGATAGGGTTATTAAAATCTTTAACTATAGAAGAGATGAATAGTATTATTAAAGAATTAAATGTTGAAAATAAATCAATTGTTGTTTTAAAAGAAAAATAAGAAATTATATTAAAGTAAAGAGAGTTAACCAAATGTTAAAAATCTTGCTTTTTTTTTTTTTTTTTTATTGCTATT
>CAYOCA010000038.1:0-9786 GCA_964402345.1 uncultured Muribaculaceae bacterium
AGTTTTTCACAATATATTCAACACAATTTTTCAGATCAAAACGAACAATAGTTTGTTAAAGAAACAAAATATAACAAAAAGGAATGAAGATTTAGAATTAAAAATGAATGAATTGAAAAAAATGGCCAGATGATGATTAATAATTATGTACCCAATATAAAAAGTATATACTTAAATTGTGGATTAGAAGAAACCATACCTGATTTCATTTATGATAAAGTAGGTAAAACATAGAGAACTAAAGACCAGCAACAGATAACAACTATTTACTGCAAGTAGATATGTTAACTTTAAGACAGTACCAAAATACTATCTAAATCATGAATAATTTTATTGTATAAAAATTATAAAAATAATCGTAAGATAATTATGTCTACTTTTGTTACTTAATAGTTATCATCAAAAATCGCATTTTCCTTATAAACAAGAAAACAAATAAGATTCACATTCCTATTTGCTCCATTTTATCTTTTACTTAAGAAACTCTTTCTTGAATCTTAGAATTAACCTCTAAAATCATTCCCATAGGTGCTAATTTAGTCAAAATATAATTTACTTTCATATTATTTGGAATAATTACTTTTTTATTTTGAAACATCCCATCAATAGCACATTTTGCAGCCTCTTCTTCTGATAAAGACTTAACTTTAAACCGAACATTTGCAACTTTATTAAAATTAGTTTGAACAGGTCCTGGACAAAAAATAGATATTTTTACATTAGAATTTTGTTGCTCTAATTCTTTGCTTATCGCTAAAGATAAATTAACAATATAAGACTTTGTTGCGTAGTAAGTAGCCATATAAGGACCAGGCATAAATCCCGCCATAGAAGCAACATTTAAAATTCTCCCATAATTTCTTTTAGTAAAATCTCTTAAAAATAATTTAGTTAGGATATGATATGCTTTAATATTCAAATCAATCATCTCTATCTCTTTTTCTAAAGATGTTTCTATAAACTTACCACAATCCCCAAAACCAGCATTATTTATTAAAAGATCAATTTTTTCTTTCTTTAATTGATTATATAATTGATACAAATTTTTTTCTTTCGTTAAATCTAATTCAAAACATACAACCTTTGTTTTACTATCTTTATAAATTTCTTCTAACTCATCAATATTCCTAGAAACTACATAAATATCATAACCTAAATTAGATAAATAAAAAGCTAAATATTTACCAATTCCCGAACTAGCACCTGTAATTAATGCTTTCAAAACAGATCACTCCTCTTTACAAATAAGGTTTTAAAAGTTCAATATTCTTTTTCCCAAACTCTAATAAGTCTTTTGCTAATTTTAAAATTTCTTTATCAGCGTCATCCTCAAAACGATCTAATTTTTTTTGAATATCAATATTTCCCATCGTAAATCCTTTAGTCAACATATCCGCGATTCTAGCATCACTGTTGTCTTTCATCAGCTCCATATTCATACCCATTTTTGACATGATATCTGCCATTAATCCTTTTTCTTTTGGTTCTTCTATTTTATTTTTCTTAAGCATCTTTTCTGATTTTTTTACAAATTCTTCATATCCTTTTAATTCCCCTTCCACAATCTTTTTAATCTTATTATCTTTACTATTAATAATATCAATTAAAGTAGTACAACTTTTTACTCCCATTTTAGCATTTTGGTAAATATAAGTTAATAATTCATTATTTTCATTCATAATTCATCGTCCTTTCTTTTTTATTATTCGTAATATTTAAAATATTATACCAAAAAGAGTTATTCCTTTTTAGAAACAACTCCCTGATACATCTTCATGAATTTTTGATATAATTTATCACATTTTTCTTTATCCATTTCTGGCATATCTTTATATGGATTTACAATACCCAACGTTTCATACTTTTCACTACCTAATTTATGATAAGGTAAAAACTCAATTTTTTCGACGTTTTTTATTTTTCGAACAGTACCTATTAATTCTTGTAAATATTTATCATTATCCATCATTCCTGGTACAACTACCTGACGAATCCAAACAACTTTTCCACTTTTGTTTAATACCCGAATAAATTTTAAGCTTTCAGCGATTGATTGCCCAGTTAATTCTAAATAACCTTGTTTTTCTGTGTGTTTAATATCTAAAATGACTAGATCAATATACTTTAATATTTCTTCATAATCTCCATTCCCTACACCCGCCGTATCTAAAGCAATATGGATATTTTCTTTTTTGAGAATTTTAGCAACTTCAATAATGAACTTACTTTGTAAAAGAGGTTCTCCTCCAGAAAAAGTTACTCCACCTTTCCTAGTAAAATAATTTTTATTTCTTAAAATACGTTGTGCTAATTCTTCTGGAGTATAATTTTCTTGTCCTCTTACCCACATTTCGGGATTATGACAATATTTACATCTCAATTTACAACCACTTAGAAAAACAACAGTTCTAATTCCTGGTCCATCAACTAAACCAAAAGTTTCAATAGAGTCTACTGCACCTTTTATCATTACATTTTCTCATGAAAAGTTCTAGCAATTACTTCTTCTTGTTGCTTTCTAGTAAGACGATTAAATCTAACAGCATAACCAGATACCCGAATAGTTAGTAATGGATATTTTTCTGGGTTGTTCATAGCGTCAATTAAAGTTTCTCTATTTAAAACATTAACATTTAAGTGGTGTGCTCCTTGAGTAAAGTACCCATCTAATAAATTTACCAAATTATCAATTTGAACTTCTCGCGTAGCACCTAAAGCAGTCGGTACAATAGAAAAAGTATTAGAAATTCCATCTTTACAACAATGTTCATATTCTAATTTAGCTACTGAATTTAAGGAAGCAATTGCCCCATTACAGTCTCTTCCATGCATTGGGTTCGCTCCTGGTGCAAACGCTTCTCCAGCTTTTCTTCCATCTGGTGTAGATCCAGTTTTAGAGCCATACACCACATTAGACGTGATTGTTAAAACTGACATTGTCGGTTCAGCATTTCGGTAACATTTATGTTTCTTTAATTCACTAGATATTTTATTGACAATTTCTTTAGCAATTTCATCTACTCGATCATCATCATTTCCATATTTAGGAAAATCCCCTTCAATTTCAAAGTCAATAGCGATTCCATCGGTATTTCGAATTGGTCTTACTTTAGCATATTTAATCGCTGATAAAGAGTCAGCTGCAACAGATAGTCCAGCTACCCCATAAGCCATATAGCGATGAACTTTTGTATCATGTAAAGCCATCTGTCCAGCTTCATAAGCATATTTATCGTGCATATAGTGAATAATATTCATTGCATCACTGTAAATTTCAGCAACTCGTTCTAATACTTTCCAATAACTTGCTTTAACTTTTTCATAATCTAAAACTTCATCAGTCATTTTTTCAAAACCATCTAATACTAAATCACCTTTAACTTCATCTACACCACCATTAATTGAATAAAGTAAAGATTTCGCTAAATTACACCTTGCTCCAAAGAATTGCATATCCTTACCAACTCTCATCGCCGATACACAGCAAGCAATAGCATAATCATCTCCATAGATGGGACGCATTAAATCATCACTTTCATATTGAATAGAATCCGTTTTTATACTCATCTCAGCACAGTAAGCCTTCCAATTTTCTGGTAATAATGTACTCCATAGTACCGTCATATTAGGTTCTGGTGCCGGATCTAAATTAGTTAATGTATGTAAAATTCTATAAGATGTTTTGGTAACCATACTAGTTCCTTTTTCACTTACTCCACCAAGAGAACAAGTCACCCAGGTAGGATCACCTGAAAACAACTCATCATATTCTGGTGTTCTTAAATGTCTAGCAATTCTTAATTTAATAATGAACTGATCAATTAATTCTTGAGCATCTTTTTCAGTTAAGACACCATTTCTTAAATCTCTTTCAATATAAATATCTAGAAAAGCATCTACTCTACCTAGACTCATTGCTGCTCCATTATTCTCTTTGATAGCTGCTAAATAACCAAAATAAGTCCATTGGATTGCTTCTTTAGCATTAGTTGCTGGACCCGATATGTCATATCCATATTTTAATGCCATCTGTTTCATCTTATCAAGTGCTCGATATTGTTCAGATATCTCTTCTCTAGTACGAATCAAATCTTCTGTCATTCTTCCGCATTTTTTATCCCATTCATGCTTTTTTTGTTCCATCAAATAATCTACACCATATAACGCAATACGACGATAATCACCTATGATTCTACCTCGACCGTAAGCATCAGGTAATCCAGTTAATAAACCAACGTGTCTCGCTTTTCTAATATCTGTTGTATAAGCATCAAATACTCCTTGATTATGCGTCTTACGATATTCATTAAAATATTTATCTACATTCTCATTTAATTTATAGCCATAAGCATCTAATTCAGAATAAACCATGCGAATACCACCATAGGGATTAACCATTCTTTTTAACGGTGCATCTGTTTGTAATCCCACGATGACCTCATTATCTTTATCAATATAACCTGCTTCAAAATTATTAATTCCAGACATGTGATCAACATCAATATCTAAAACGTGTTTCTTTAATTCTTCTTTCAATAAGTCAGAACACTTTCCCCAAACTTTATCCGTTCTCGAAGTAGTTTTCTCTAAAAAAGACTGATTTCCTTCATATGGTGTATAGTTATTTTGAATAAAATCTTTTACATCAATTCGGTTACACCAATTGCCACCTTTAAATCCTTTCCATTGTTCTTTCATATGTTACATCATCTCCTATCCTTTATTATACATCTTATATTTTAACACAATGTGAAGAAAAAATAACTACTTTATTAAGAGTTATTTTTACCTTTACATATCTTTTGACATATTTAGAAATTTTATCTTTTCTTCAAATTAAGAACCAACTAAATATTTTTTTACGACATCGATTATTCTATTTGCTTCATTCATTAATTCTTCATAATGTTCTTGAATATATTTGATATTATTTTCCTCGCTTTTTAATTGATGTTCTAAAGACATACTAGCAAGTTTGGTGAATCCTAAATAATTAGAGTCACTTTTCATCGCATGTACTTCGATAGCATAATTTTCCATATCTTCTTGTTGGTAATATGTTTCTAACTTGGGTAATCTTTCACTCATACCATCTAAAAAATCTTGTAATGTTTCATCATACATTTCAACATCACCTAATAATTCTATTGCTTTAGCGGTATCAATATCATTCTTTTTTAATAAATTTATATCTCTCATAAAAATTCCTTCTTTCTACCCTCCATTATAACTACTACCAATACCCTTCATCGCTGGGAAAAACTGAGCCGGATTAAAAGTAGTTCCCGGTGAAGATGAAGTAGTATTATAAATTTGACCTGATTTTCCTTGATATGCCATTACAAAATGTAAATGTGCTCCACCAGTACAAGCATCTTTCCATTGCTTAACCTCGCCTGGACCTCCACCACTTTTACCAATTGAATCGCCTGCTATGACAACATCTCCGACACTTACACTAGAAGATAGCATATGCATATATAAGGAAATATAATTTACTCCATTATAAACATGTTCTATTTGAATAACTAATCCACCACAACTCCTAACATTGGTAGTCGTCCAATAAACACCTGAATAAATTACCCTTCCATTTCCTACAGCTCTAACAGTAGATCCTTCTGTAACTGCTAAATCAACTGCATAATGATACCTGTCTTCATCCCGACCGTAGTTAGACGACTGAGTAAAGCGAGCTAAAGGATAAACCCAACCATCTACTGCCGCAGCAGATCCACAAGTAGCAATATTAGAACTTCTACTACACCCCATGTTTTCATAAGTTTGAATTAATTTCTTTTGAGCTGATATTTGAGAAGATAAATCCAAAGTATCATCTGTTTCACTTTTATATTTAACTTGAATAATTGCATACTTTTCTTGTAATTCTTGTTTTTTTACGGATAATTGATCCTGTTTTTCTGATAATTCTTGTTTCTTTGCATTTAACTGATTAATTAAATTATTTAATTCATCTACTAATCCTTGATTATAATCACTCATTTGCGTAACCACAGCATAACGATAAATAAAATCGGTATAATTTTCTGCTTCAAAAACATATTCTAATAAACTATTACCAGTACTATTCATCAGTTGCAAATAAAGAAGCATTTGATTCGTTTCCTCTTTCTTTTTTTCGATTTCTGTTTCACTGGTTTTAATATCTGTCTCAGCCTGGACAATATCTGCCTGTGCTTGTTTAATTTCATTTTCAGTACTATAGATACTAGCTTTTAAGTTATTTAACTCAGCCTGAGTCATATCAGCCTTACTTTTTGCAGCATTATAACTCTTTTCTAGTGCCGATAAATCATCATATAAGTCTTGCAATGTTGTGGCACTTACATCAGAACACATAAGAAAAAAAATTAAAAATCCTATGATAAAAACTAATAATTTTTTCATTCTACCACCTATTTACAATTATAAGAAAAAAGAGCCGATAAGTCAACATTATCAGACTCTATTTGTCATTCTTTGTCGATTTTTTTAAATATTTTTTTAAGATTCGATCTAACTCTTCTTTTGCAATTGGTTTTGATAAATAATCTTCAAAACCGACATTTATGTATTGTTCTTTCATTCCTGAAATAGCATTTGCAGTTAATACAACTACAGGAATGTAGTATCCATCTACTCTTTGAATTTTCTTAATAATATCTAACGTTTGAGTTCCACTCATGCTAGGCATTAAATCATCCATCAGTATTAAATCAAAATTGGTATCTTTTTCTAAAATATCTAAACATTCTTGTCCACTATTTGCTTCTATTACTTGTACTAAATAGGGTGAAAGTAATTTAGATGCTACTTTTAGGTTCAACTTATTATCATCTACTATTAATATTCTCTTATCAGCAGCTTTAAATGGTTTAATTATTTTTTTCTTTTTTTCACCATTTATAGCAGTTTCGCTGATAATTTTTTGATCAAGGGTTATTGTAAAGGTACTTCCTTTAGTTTCCTTACTTTCTACATCTAATTTTCCATTCATTAATTCAGTTAAATATTTAGTAACTTGCAGTCCTAAGTGATAGCCTTGTTTATCTTCTACGGAATCAAACAAGTGCAATAATTCTTCCTCATTCATGCCTTTTCCAGTGTCTTTTACAACTATTTTTAATCGACAAATTGATGCTGATTTAACACTTGAAACAATTAATTCAATTTTTCCTTGTTCTGTGTATTTAATAGAGTTTTTTAATAAATTTAAAATCATTTGACTAATTCTTTCAGAATCACCTAATAAGACAGCTGGAATATTTTCTTCTATATTTACAATAAATTCTACTTGTTCATCTTTTAGTTTTGATTGTATTAATTCGGTAATATTCTCTATCATATCATAAACATTATAATTTTCAGGAATTATTTGCAATTCACCTGTTTCAATAATCGATAAGTCAATCATTCCATTAATGGTATCAATTAAATCTTTAGAAGCAATTCGAATATCTCTTACATCATCTTTAATCTCATTAATGTCATCCGTATCCATAATTACTTGACTAAATCCATCAATTGTATTAAGTGGTGTTCTAATTTCATGAGAAAGGGTTTTTAAGAAAGAACTTTTATCAATGCTTTGATGAAGTGCCTGATCTCTTTCTAATTGTAATATTTCCATATTCTTTAAAATAGGGTTTTCTAATTCAAAAAATAAATATAATGTAATGAATAATGTTCCAGCATTTAAGATGGTAAATCCTTCAAAAAAATACTGTAATCCCACGATTATAATTTCTAAAAATGCTGTCATAAACAAATAAGAGAAACTTCGGGAATCTAACTTTTTTTGATTTACTAGTAAAATAATAAAATTAAAAATTATATACGGAAATAAACAGAATATAGCAATATTACTTTTATAGACAAGCATATCATCTTGAATAACCGGATTTAGTAAGAAGAAAACTGCTAAAGCAGAAATACCTATAGCAATGAAAAAAATATCTAAACTAAATCTATTTTGTCTTTCTAATACGGTATCTTGATTTTGATATTTTTTCCCAGAAATAAAATCAAAAATATATTTAGAAAGAAGAAGAAAATAAATTATGATACAAATCCAATATAATTTTCCATATATTTGTTCTCCACTTTGATTATTTGTCGCGATTGAGGAAGCAAGATATAATAATTGAATAAGATAATTTACAATTAATATTCCTCGAAAGTTATTTCCTTTCTTGGTAAAATTTTTTTCTTTTAAATAATACATCATAATGACAAACCAACTAATAAATAAACCTAACAATTGAATTTTTAATATCATTTCAACACCTCTTTATCATAAATACATTATAGCAAAAAAAAAGGAGAATGTATATTCTTATCTTAAATAATTTTTTAAAATTTAGTTTTAAATATTTTAATAAGAAAATGTGGTAAATACCAAAATCTAAAGTTAATTTGTAAATAGTTTATTAAACAATTTTATCAATCAATATGGTACTAATTGTTTCATTACCAGAAGTATCTTTTACATAAAAAGTGTAATAACCATTTTGAGTAACTCTGATAGACTCTTCTGTAATAGTTGTACCACTACTTTGAAAATAACTTTTTTCTTGTTCACCATAAGCATATTTTATTAAAGATATACTTGTATCGTCTGAAGATTCAATATAAATATCATAAAATGTATTATTAAGTTGACCATAAAATTTAAAATTTCTTATTTTTAAAATTGGCTGACTCCATGAATTACCAGTTGATAATGTTACTTTAGTATTCTTAACTTTTGAATCCAATGTCGCATCACCCCAACTCATAGATCTAAAACTCAAAGTATCTGACCAAGTGTTTAATGTCAAACTACTACTCCAACCATTAGTACTATATCCAGTATCTGATGTAACCGTTTGAAGATCATCATCATAATAACTAACGCTAACCATTGTTCCTCCCTTAGGAGTATTATTAGTTGATGCCGTAGTTGTATATGCTTCAAAGGTAAAATTCCAATTTTCACCATTAACATTATAATATGGAGATATTGCCGATCCAGAAGTTGCTGATTCAGCAATGATTAAAACACCATCACTATCTACATAAGCATTAGTAAATGTCCAATTATCAAAACCTTCTAAATAAGTTTCAGTCGCTAAAAATAATACAGGATTCGTTGTATCCGCCCCTCCAACTGTAGATGTTTGAATAGATGTAGCGTAAATATAACCAGAATATGTTGTACCATCGTAAGTACCTTTAGATAAACTTGAATCAATCCAAAGATAAATGATATAATTTGTTGCTATTTCACTTAAAGGAATAGTCGCGAGTAAAAAGTCACCACTTTCGGATACAATTCCATTATATTCTTTAGTAGTATTATTAACTGCTATACTACCAGAAGTTACAATTTTATATCTAAGAGCAGGTACAGATTCAATCGGTGAGGTACTGCTAGAATTAGTATGAATATAAATATTTGCATAGTTATAAATTTCACAATCAGCATTTTTTGATAATGTAATAGTTGTACTTGCTCCTTCTTTATAATTTGTTGTTGAAATTAAATCACTCGCGTTGATTTCTTGACCAGAATAATTAACTTCAAAACATCCACCTATACCATTAACAGAACTATTAGATGCACTTAAAGTTAAATAAGCATAAGTACTACCAGTGACAATTATAAAATATAAAAGAATAAATTCTGATACATAAAACATCTTCTTTAGAAAAGAATATTTAGAGTCCCCCCCCCGTTTAACTATTGAGTTACTTTTCATTTTTTTACAAACTTGTGATTCTTTTTTTATAAATTTTCTACAAATC
>CAYOCA010000039.1:0-9617 GCA_964402345.1 uncultured Muribaculaceae bacterium
ATTATATAAGTTTAACAGGAGGAAAGACCGTAGAAAACGCATTAGATGAAATGCTGACAAATTCAAGTAATATGACTAATACGACAAATTCCACGATTAAAACAACGATAGATACCTGGTATGAAACCAATATGACAGATTATACAAGTAAACTAGAAGATACAGTTTGGTGTAATGATCGAAGTATTGGAACGTTAAATGGATGGAATCCAAATGGAGGAAGTATAACTAGTGATATGCTTTTTTCTTCGAGAGTTAGAACAGTTTCTACATATACGCCTAATTTAGAGTGTAGTAATACGAATGATGCTTTCACGGTGAGTAGCGCGAATGGGAATGGGAAATTGACATATCCTGTATCTTTACTAACAGTTGATGAAGCAATGTTGGCTGGTCTTAAATACTTAGAGGAAAATGAGGACAATTATCTGTCTGTGGATGATTTTCAGTTTTGGCTTCTCTCACCCTCAATAGTTAAAGGTGTTCTTAGCATGGTTTGGGTCTTGAGTAATAGGGGATTGCTGGATAATGATACAGTTGCTGGGGTACGATTTGTTCGACCCTCCATTTCTCTTCAATTTGGTATTAAAATTATTCAGGGAGATGGAACCAGGAGTACTCCCTTTATCATAAAGTAAATTATTAGGACTGTTAAGTAAAGAAATTAGATAATTTTTCTTAAATTTAACTTAATTATTTCCAAAAGAATTATTTCATGATATACTTATAATCATAAGAGGTGGTAAAATGATAGAAATTAGAAAATCTTATCCCATTGATGCCTATACCTTAATACAAATTCATGATGTGGTATGGAAAAGTGAGTTTTATGATGTGTTACCTAATGGAATTATTACAGATAATCAAAAAAATATAGAAGAAAGGACGAATCATCTAAAGGATCAAATTGAAGAAAATAATCGTATTTTTGTAGCGATTGAAACAGAAAAAGAAGAAATAATTGGATATATATTTTATGGAAAATCATCTAATTCTTTTTATAATAATGCCGTAGAAATTAGAGAAATTTATATATTACCAGAGTATCAAAAAAAAGAAATTGGTACAAAACTTTTTTATAGTGTTGTAGAAGAAATAAAAAAATTAGGTTATCATACCTTAATTATTCATTGTCCAGTAGAAAGTTTTTGTGTTACTTTCTTTGAAAAGTTAGGTGGAGAGAAAAAAGAATTAATTAATAGGGATATTTATGGCTATCAAGTTACTTTTGAAGTCATGTATTTTGATTTAGATAAAAAAGAGGAAAATTCTAATCAAGAATGGAATCAATTATATGAACAAGCCCAAGAAAAATTATATTTATTAAATGATATTCATTCAGAAATTGCTGTTCTTTTAACAGAACAAAATCATTTATATTTAGGAATTGGGATTAAGAATAAGGTTTGCCCAATGGAAAGTGCCTTAGCGAATATGTATCTTAATCAAGAGAAGAAAGTATCTAAAATATTAATTTTAAATAAAAAAAGTAAACCAGTTTTACCCTGTGGAAAATGTCGTGATTTGTTAATTGAATTAGGTCAAGAACAAGCAGAAATTTTATTTGATATTGGTAGTTTAAAAACAATGACTATGAAAGAATTAAATCCTTATTATAAAAAAGAAGAAAGAATATAAATAGAATTTTGAAATTTATAAAATTTGTATGACTTACAAGTTTTTTTCTTTTTAATAAATTAGAGTAATTTACTTGACAAGAATTTAGAAATTTAGTATATAATTGTATACTGAAAGGAAGGGATTAGGTGTGAGTAAAAAATTAGTAATTGTAGAATCCCCAAGTAAAAGTAAAACTATAGAAAAATATTTAGGAAATGATTATAAAGTAGTATCTTCCCTAGGTCATATTAGAGATTTATCCACATCAGGAAAATATGGGTTTGGTGTCGATTTAGATAATCATTTTAAACCAGATTATAAAATTATTAAAGGAAAGAAAAAGTTAGTAACAGAATTAAAAAAAGAGGTTAAAAATGCTGATTTTGTCTATTTAGCAACTGATCCCGATCGAGAAGGAGAAGCTATTTCGTGGCATTTATATGATACACTAGGATTAAAGGATAATGATTATCAAAGAATAGTTTTTAATGAAATTACTAAAGATGTTATCCTAAATTCGTTTTCTAAAGCTAGAAAAATTGATGATGATTTAGTAAAATCTCAAGAGACAAGAAGAATACTAGATCGTATTATTGGTTTTCGTTTAAGTAAATTAATGCAATCAAAGACTGAAGGTAAATCAGCTGGACGTGTTCAAAGTGTTGCTTTAAAATTGATTGTCGATCGGGAAAGAGAAATTCAAGCTTTTAACGTTGAAAAGTACTATGAAATTGATGCTTATTTTAAAGATTTTGAATCTAAGTTAGAAACTTATCAGAATGAAAAAATTGAAATCAAAGAAGAACAACAGGCTAAAGATATTTTAAATGCTTTAGATGAAAAATTTATTATTGAGAGTATTGAGAAAAAGAAAAAAGATAAGAAAAGTAAATTTCCTTTTACTACATCTACTATGCAACAAGAAGCATCAACTAAGTTAAATTTTACTTCTAAAAAGACAATGTCTGTCGCTCAAAAATTATATGAAGGAATTTCTTTAAAAAATGAAACAGTGGGTTTAATTACTTATATGAGAACTGACTCTATTCGTATGAGTGATGAATTTATAAAAAGTACGTATGCTTATATTAAAGAAAACTTTGGAGAAAATTATCTTGGTTATGTAAAAACAACTAAAAAGACTGATAATGTTCAAGATGCTCATGAGGCAATTCGTCCTACTAGTATTAATCGTCGTCCGGAAGATATTAAAGAATACTTAACTAATGATGAATATAAATTATATCATTTAATTTATTATAGAGCTTTAGCTTCTTTAATGAAAGACGCTAAAGTAGAAGCTACTAGTATTACTTTATTTAATAATGATTATCGTTTTAAGACAACAGGTCAGATTTTAATTTTTGATGGGTATTTAAAAGTGTATTCTAAATATGAGGACTCTAATGAAAGAGTTTTACCAACGTTAGAAGAAAATCAATCTTTAATAGCAGAAAAAGTAGAATACTCAGAACATGAAACCAAACCACCAGCAAGATATACAGAAAGTAAACTGATTAAAGAAATGGAAGAATTAGGAATAGGTAGACCTTCTACTTATGCTAAGACTATTGATACTTTAAAGGAAAGAGTTTATGTAACAATTGAAGATAAGAAATTTATTCCTACTGATATTGGAATTGAAATTACTGATAAGTTACAGGAGTTCTTTAAAGATATTATCAATGTAAAATATACAAAAGAAATGGAAGATGACTTAGATAAAATTGCTGAAGGAGATTTAGTTTGGTTTAATCTATTAGATAGATTTTATCACGATTTTGAACCTAAAGTAGAAGTAGCATTTAGAAAAATGGAAAAGAAAGCTCCTGAAGAAACAGGGGAGTTATGTCCAAATTGTGGTAATCCATTGGTAATTAAGCAAAGTAAATATGGAAAGTTCACCGCATGTTCTAATTATCCAGAATGTAAGTATATTAAACAAAATGATTTAAAAAAAGAAGTAATTGAGATAATGAATTGTCCTCATTGTGAAGGAAAAATTGTTGAAAAAAAGACAAGAAAAGGGAAAATTTTCTATGGTTGTAACAATTTTCCCAAATGTAAGGTGGCAACCTGGGATAAACCTACAGGAAAGTTGTGTCCTAATTGTCATGAATTATTAGTTGAAGGAAAGAATGGGGTAAAATGTTCTAGTTGTGATTATAAGAAGTAAAAGAATATTTCTTAAACTATAAAATAAAAGGGTAAATACTTAAACTTTGTGATGTTGAGTATTTACCCTAATAATTAGTTCAGTACTTAATCTAATGAAGATTTAAGTACTTTTTTTAGACCTAGAATCATTAAAGTTATAACATTATTTTAATATTTCTTTTTGATAATAGACCGATTTTTTTTGTACATCTTCCTGAAATTTGGAATAACCTAACTCTTCACTTAATGTTAATTTATCTGAGAATAGATTTGTACCTAAGGCTAAACGATTTCCCTCTATTTCTACTCCTAAACTCGCTAAAGAAGTTGGAAACATATCAAAAGCGGTAAAATCTCTATTCTTTGTATTTTCGGTATTTACTCTAGAGTTTATAATTAGATTAAAGACTGTTCTTTCATAATTTTTATCAGTTTTATAAAAATTTTCTCTCATTGTCAAATGATCTCCTACGATTATAATGGTAGTATTAGAGTAAAAATCTTGTTGTTGAATCCAATCAATAAAATCTGCTATCATCATATCGGCACAATAAAAACTATTAGCGTACTGACTGGAAAATACTTTAGGACAGTTTGAGTCTAAATACCCATCAAAAAAATGAGTATCAGCTGTTAGCATTGTAAAATTAAAAGGTTCTTCTTCTTTTGAAATAGTTAGTAGTTTTTCTTTTGCAAATTTATATAATTTTTGATCTTCATAACCCCACCAAGTATAATAATTATATTGAATTTTTCTATTATTAATAGCGTAGTAATAATCATAGATATCATAATCTCCATGTTCTGTAAAGTATTTTTTTCTTTCTCCAAAGGAAGCATCTGATCCTATCATAAAATAATTTTTATAACCAAATTCCTGTAAGATATCTCCTAAAGAAGTAGCTCCTTCTAAAAAGTTATTCTCTTTATTTTTAGTGGTAATATAAAGAGGAATACCAGCTGTTTGTGCGACTAATCCTGCAATTGTCCAATCTGTTCCATTTACTCTTTTAAACCCTCCTAGAGTATCAGTATTAGAAAAGTTAATATATTTTTTTGCTAAATCTTCTAGTTTTGGAGCATATGATTCTTTTTCCGTCCCACCATTTTCAATACTAAAATTACTTGTTTCAAAAGATTCTACATAAATAGTAATTAAATTTTGTTTTTTTTCTGGAAAAATAATCTTTTCTTTTTCATATGGAACATAGTATTCTTCATATAATTGAGATGTACTTAATGTATTCTTTATATAATTAGGAATTTTTGTTTGAATACTAATAATTAAAATAGAAATTAAAAAGATAAGAATAGAATACTTTTTAAAAGAAAAATTAATAATTTTTTTTCTAATTTTTATTTTATCTATTCCAAAGAAAAGATGAATTAGAATTGGAATAGAAAAAATCGCAACTAGAATAACCATCCATAAAACGACAGATGCGACTGATGAATATAAGGATTCTAAATTAAAAGTTGTCGTATTGAGTAAATTATATAAAAGTTGTTCAAAATAAGTAGAATTAAAATAAGATTTTAAATAGTGACTAAGAGATAATAAAGAAGAAGAAATTATAATTAGAAAAAAACAGATAATGTTTTGAATTATTTTCTTTACTTTTTTTAAATTCATGAACTTCACCTACTATCTAAAAAAAATTATAACATTTGAAAGAAAAAAAGTATAGAAATTTTTTTCTTTATTAAGAAGTAAATCAGTAAAATTTTATTTAAAAATTTTTGACAAAGTTCTAAAAGTAATTACAAATTTGTATATTTTTATTAGAGGTGTAAAATGTTATTTGATATTTTAAGATTGTTTTTAACTCATGGATTTTTTCTAGGTTCTTACTCTAATGAAGTATTCCCAGAACCATTATCTAGTAAAGAAGAAGAAGAATGTATTTTAAAAATGAAAGAAGGAGATAAAGAAGCTCGCAATAAGTTAATTGAACATAATTTAAGATTAGTTGCTCACATTGTAAAAAAATTTGAATCTAATAATCAAGATGTTGATGATTTAATAGGAATTGGAACTGTTGGTCTGATTAAAGGAATTGATACTTATTCAATGGATAAAAAAGTAAAATTAACTACTTATGCAGCAAAATGTGCTGAAAATGAGATTCTTATGTATTTTAGAAGTAATAAGAAAAATTCTAAGAATGTTAGTATTTATGATGGAATTAGTTTTGATAAAGAAGGAAATGAAATCACTATTTTAGATGTTTTAAAAACAAAAGATCCAGATTTTTTAGAAGGTATTTATGTAAAAGATAATATTTCTTTATTAAAAAAGTATTTAGAAATTTTAACTCCTCGTGAAAAAGAAATTATTGATATGCGTTATGGATTAGGAAATACGGAAGAAAAAACTCAAAAAGAAATTGCTAAAATTATGGGAATTAGTAGAAGTTATGTTTCTAGAATTGAAAAGCGTGCTATTACAAAAATATTAAGAGAGTTTATTAAAAATAAAAAATATAGTGAATAATTGTAAGGAATAAAAGAATTTTTTATACATTATTTATAGATAATATTAGCTAGGTAAATCTACTTATTAAATCTATTAATAGTAAAAAGAGGATTTTGACTAAAAAATTCTTTTTTTATGGTATTAGGATAAAAGCAGGTTAACTAATGGTAAAAATATATCTATTTTTTTCTTTTTTTTGGTAAAATTATGTTAACTATATAGAATATATTAAAATACCTAGGGATGAACTATTTTTATATATCAAAAAAGAAAAGAGGTTTTGTATGAAAAAGAAATATTTACCTATTTTTATTGTCGGTTTTATTATTATCATTACTTTCTTATTTTTATATACTTCTTTTTCTATGAGAGAAAACATGCCTTCTGCTAGTTTTCATGGAGATATTTTAAAAATAGATGAGGATGCTTATGGAAGTAATTTTTTTGATAGTAGTAATTTAGATTTAAGACCAATTATAGATAATTATATTTATGAAAAAGAAAATAACGTAATTAATATAGAATTTTTAGTTGGTGGTAGTGAAGAAAACGTTATTAGTAATATTACTTACGATATTGCTATTGTTAATTTAGAGATAGATTGTGAATTATTAAGTCCTTATTTAAAATGGAAATTACTTAAAAATGGTGAAGAAATTTCTAATGGTAGTTTTGATTATCAATTTGATACTATTCAAAATGGAAGATTTGTATTAACTGAAATTCAACAAGATTTAAAACCATATAGTACAGATAAAAGTAGTTATGATCATTATCAATTATATATCTGGTTATCTGATAGTTGTCAAAGTGATGATTCAGGTGATTGTATAGATAGTAGTGATCAAAGTGAATTACTAAATAAAAAAATAAAAGGGAAAGTTGAAGTAGAACTATACTCAAATAGTAAAAAAATCCTAGTTCGTAAACCAGTTGACGCATTACCCACGGATACCTGTATAGTAAGGGACAGTGATACCAGTGAATGAAGGATTGAAAAGAAAAGTTATAGGTACTGTTATTGGAATTGTCTTATATGGACTGATTATTGTAATGGCAACTTATGCTTGGTATAATTGGAAAAGTACGGATACCTTAGTAAGTTTTAATATAGGAGATCCTTACTTTTATTGTGAATCAGGAATTGAAGCATCAATTAATGGACTTGCCCCAATATTAGACTATCGAAATGGTAGTTATTATACTTTTAAAGTAAATAACATTGGTAGACAAGATACGAAATTTTCTATTAGTGCTAACATTAGTAGTATCAGTGATTCTTTAAAAGCAGAAGCACTGAAATATAAAATCATGGTAGATACAACCGGAGGTGATAATGATTGTACTAGTACCAGTAATACTAGTTGTACGGAAGTTGGTAGTGGGAATTTTAAAGATGCAGTAGTAGGAGAAAATACTTTAGTATCTCCTGTTGTAATACCAAATAATTCTAGATATCAATATTATTTATTTGTTTATATTGATGGAAATGTGTCAAATGATACAAGTATGCAAACAGGTAGTTTAACATTTAGTTTAGATGTTTGTGAAATTGTTGTTTTCTTAGATTATAATGGTGGAAAAGGTGATACAGATTTCTTGAAAGTAACTTCTACTTATGCGGGCTTACCAACACCTACAAGAGATAATACGGTTGTAACTTATAACTCCAATGGAGGTACAAGTTACTCTAATGAAACTATTACTTATACCTTTAATGGTTGGTTTTTAGAGAAAACTTTTGAAAATCAGGTTACTGCTGAAAGTGAAGTAACATCAACAATAAATCATACTTTATATGCGAAATGGACAGCTAGTAAAAGCATTACTTTACCAACGCCAACTAAGACAGGTTATACCTTTGGAGGATGGTATAGTGACTCTAGTTTTAAAACGAAAGTAGGAGATGGAGGGGCAACTTATAGTCCAGAGTCAAGTGTCACTTTATATGCGAAATGGACTGCGAATACCTACACGATTGCTTATTCATATAATAATGGAACAAAAGGAACAAATGCACCAACTAGTGGAACATATGATACTGATGTTCAAATTAGTAATCCAACTAAAACAGTAACAGTAACTGGAAACGCGAATGGTACTGGTGCAACAGTTGGAAGTACAACTTCAAAAGCCCAAACTTTTGCCGGTTGGACAACTAGTACTTCAGCTGGGTTAGGAAGTAACGCGAAGACAGGTACAGCTGCTAGTCCAAGTACTGCCTGGACTGGTGCTGCTACCACCAATACTTATTTTAAAAATTTAAGAGATACCAGTGGAACCGTTACTTTAACAGCAACCTGGACGGCCGTAGCATTTAACTTACCAACAGTAACAAAAACAGGATATACCTGTGGATGGAATACCTCATCTGATGGATCGGGAACTTCTTATGATTCAGGTGCAAGTTATACTCCTAGTACAACTGGAGGTACTGCAGTTACGATGTATGCAACTTGTACTATTAACAGTTATTATTTAGACTTAAATTGGTCTGTAGATGGTACATCTTATTCTGGTGGAGATAAATATGGAACAGATAGACTAAAAGCCGGTTTGAAGGTTGATGGGGTTGATAAGGGTTACGTTGCTGATTATTATACACAACATCCTTATGGTACAAGTTATGAAATATATGGATTACAATTGGATGGTGTAACAATATCTTACAGTCTTACTGGAACGATAGGAGCTAGTGCGACAAGTGTAAGACCTACTTTATTCACTATGAATATTGCTTCCAATAATGAATCATATGGTACAGTGTCTACAAGTCAATTATTAGTTCCTAGTGGAAATACCTATACAACAAGTAGCAACGTTTTGACATTAAGTGATGGAAGAACGGTAACCGCGACGGCGAAGAGTATTGTAGGGTATACTGTTAAATTTTCTAATTGGTCATCGACTTCTGGAACAGTTTCTGCATCTACTTCAATAACCGCAAATTTTAGTTCTACTGCAAATACCTATACAATTGCTTATTCATATAATAATGGGACAAAAGGAACAAATGCACCAACTAGTGGAACATATGATACTGATGTTCAAATTAGTAATCCAACTAAAACAGTAACAGTAACTGGAAACGCGAATGGTACTGGTGCAACAGTTGGAAGTACAACTTCAAAAGCCCAAACTTTTGCCGGTTGGACAACTAGTACTTCAGCTGGGTTAGGAAGTAACGCGAAGACAGGTACAGCTGCTAGTCCAAGTACTGCCTGGACTGGTGCTGCTACCACCAATACTTATTTTAAAAATTTAAGAGATACCAGTGGAACCGTTACTTTAACAGCAACCTGGACGGCCGTAGCCTTAAACTTACCAACAGTAACAAAAACAGGATATACCTGTGGATGGAATG
>CAYOCA010000040.1:0-9617 GCA_964402345.1 uncultured Muribaculaceae bacterium
AATATTCCCTAAATTACATACAAAATCGACTTCTAATTGTTTTCTATTTTTATTTTCATCTCGAACTTCTACCACACCTACATCGACATTATAACCTCTTACTATTAATTCATTATAAATTATATTTTCCATTATATGATTTTCTTCTTGTTGCCTAAAGTTTAATTTAGCATTGCGAAGCCCAATATCAGAAAAATAGTATTTTTGGGGTGTTTGAATGTATTTTTTTCCTTTCACATCATACCTATTAGATTTATTGACAATGAATGAATCTTCAATATATTTTATATATGAATTTACCGTATTTAAAGATATTTCTTTTTCACCATTACTTACAAAAGTGTTATATATTTTTTTAGGATTAGTAAGTGATCCAACTGAGGACGCTAAAATATTAATGATTGAATCTATAACATCAACTCTTTCTATATTGTTACGTTCAATAATGTCTTTTATATAAGTTTGATCAAACAAGTCTTTTAAATACTTTGATTTTTCTTCATCGGTCTTTTTAGATAAAATTAGAGGTAAACCACCGTATAAAACATATTCATTCCATGCTTCCACTTTATCACCATCAAAAGACTCAACGTATTCAGAAAAAGTTAATGGAAATACTTTTATTTCATCTCCCCTTCCTCTAAATTCTGTAATAATATCTGTTGATAAAAATTTTGAATTACTTCCTGTTACATAAATATCGAGATTTCGTTCATATAGTAGTCCATTCAATACGAATTCAAACCCTTTTACCAATTGTACTTCATCAATTAAAATATAATACATATCTTTATCTTTTATTTGTGATTTTATGTAAAGATTTAATTCATGTGAATCAAGATACTTCCTATTTTCTTCTTTATCTAATTCTAATTTAACAATATGATCTTCTTTTACCCCATTATCAAGTAAATGATTTTTAAATAAAGGATCTAATAAATAGGACTTTCCGCATCTTCTAATACCAGTAATTACTTTAATCAAACCATTTTCTTTTCAACTAATTAATCTGTTTAAATAAATGTCTCTCTTTATTTCTTTCATGCTTTCCTCCTTTGAATTTTTTTGCCACTTTAGGCAATTTTATTCAATATCATTATACTAATATTAGAATATTTTTTCAATAATTTCATTGAATTTTTTTGCCACTTTAGGCAATTTTATTCAATCATCAATTATGATATTCAATATTAATATCTCGGCAATTTCTTTAAAACTAACATATTATTTATAATTTAATTGAAGATTTCATAATTTATTAAGACTAGTCCTTGCAATTTCCTGGTTATTAATGTAATAAACACTCTTGCATAAGAAAAAATTACTAACTTAATCGCATAATATACTCTACAGTATTTAACAAATGAATACCATGTGATCCCTTTACTAAAACCAGATCTCCTTTTTCTAATAAAGATGATAATAATTCATAAGTATCCCCTTCTTTATCAAAAGAATATACACTACTAGGATTCATTCCTAATTCTATTACTTTATCAGCAATTTCTTTCGCGTATTCTCCTACCGTGATTAAAATATCAATTTTATTTTGATAAACTATTTCTCCTACTTGCTTATGAATCACTTGAGTATATTCTCCTAGTTCTAACATACTTCCTAAAATAGCTATTTTTCTTTGCTTTTCTATTTTACCCACAATACAAAGTGCCTCTCTCATCGAATCTAAATTAGCATTATAAGTATCATCAATAATAGTAACACCTCTAGCATTTTCCTTTTTTTCTAATCGGTGACTACTTAATTGAAAAGAAGATATCCCCTTTTTTATAGATTCTGAAGAAATATTTAACACATCTCCCACAGCATACGCGATTAAAGAATTATAGATAAAAGCACTCCCACCAACTCGAACTATAACATCATAATCTTTATTTAAAATATCAAACTTACTAGAAAAAACATCATCTTGAATATGAATAGCCTGATAATCACTTTTTTCATGAATTCCTACTGTAATCACTTGATATTTATTTTTTAATCTTTCTTTTTCTTGCTGTAATAAATCATTATCATTATTAAGAATTATAGTATTTCCTATCATACCTTCTAAAATTTCTAATTTTGCTTTTAAAATATTTTCACGACTTCCTAAATTTTCAATATGAGCCGTTCCAATATTGGTAATCACTACCATCGTCGGTTTTACAATTTGTGTTAAGAAAGAAAGTTCGTTAAAATGATTCATTCCAAGTTCAATTACTAATGCTTCTTCTTCTTTTAAACTCAAGATTGTAAGTGGTACTCCAATATGATTATTAAAGTTTTCATAAGTTTTATGAGTTTTATATTTTTGAGATACTACACTATAAATCATGTCCTTTGTACTAGTTTTACCAACACTTCCTGTCACAGCAATAACAGGGATATCATATAAACTTCTTTTGTATGTCGCAAGTTTTTGAAGGCAAATAATTGAATTTTTTACAAGGATAATAGTTTTGTCTAAGAATTTCTTTTCATCAAAATGATCAAGATGCTCTAAAATTACGACACTTGCCCCTTTTTCAAAAGCATCTTGATATAATGTATTTCCATCTATTTTTTCTCCTTGAATTCCTACATAAACATCTCCTTCTTTAATTTTTCTTGTATCATTACAAAAATTTCCTAATACTGTAGTAGTACTTCCACAAACTAATAAACCCTCACAGATAGTAAGAATATCTTTTACAACTAGTTTTCTCATAAAAACCTCCTTATACTTTATTCTAAAATATTTTTCTTTTCTTCCTCTGTCAAATGACTTAAAATATCTTGAATCACAACTCGCTCGTCAAATGGATAACGTACTCCTTTAATCTCTTGATAATCTTCATGTCCTTTCCCAAGGATCAAAATAACATCTTTTTCCTTAGCACCAACAATCGCTGTTTTAATTGCTTCCTTTCGATCAGGAACAATGATATATCCACCTTTTTTAGCTGATTTTTCATAACCAATTAGAATATCTTTTATAATATCCATAGTATCTTCGTAGCGAGAATTATCTGCAGTTAAAATAGAATAATCAGACATATTTCCAGCAATTTCTCCCATATCATATCTTCTTTGTTTACTACGATTTCCACCACAACCAAACAAAGTAACAATTCTCGCATCAGGATTTGTTCTTCTAATAGTACGGATTACGTTCTCCATCGCGATTCCTTGATAAGCATAATCAATTAAAACATGAAATTTATTCGATACTTTTACTGGTTCCAATCTTCCTTTTACAGAAATATGTTCTAATGTTTTCTTCATCGAACTGATAGATATTCCTAATAAAGAACCAACCGTGATTGCACATAAAGCATTCATCGCTGAAAAATCTCCTGGAATACTAACTCGAAATTCTCCTTTTACTTTTCCCGATACTTTCATATCGATTCCTAAAAATCCTGACTCCATAATTCCTTTCCAGGAATCTAAATGATAAGAAGCCCTACTAGAAGTACCAAAGGTTGTAATATCACAAGTAGCATTTTTAGTCATATTATTATATTCTTTATCATCTATATTAAAAATACCATGCTTTGCCTGTTTAAATAACAGACTCTTACAATAAACATAATCTTCATAACTCTCATGTTCATCTTCTCCAACATGATCTAAAGATAAATTAGTAAAAACAGCATAATCAAAAAGAATATCTTCCCATCTTTTCAATTTTAAAGATTGACTAGATACTTCCATTGCTAAATATTTTACACCATGATTTAACATTTCTCTCATGTACTTGTAAGTATCGTAAGACTCTGGACTCGTATTAACCGTGTGATAATGTTTATCTTGATAAAACACTCCCATTGTCCCAATGACTCCACACGTTTTTCCATCTTCTTCTAACATTTTCATAATAGTCCAGGATGTAGTCGTTTTTCCTTTCGTACCAGTAATCGCGATGGTCGTTAATTCTTGATCAGGATAGTCAAAAAAAGTTCTCGATATTTTAGCGAGTCCTCCTCTTGTATCTTTTAACTTAATCACCGTAATGTTAGAATTTACCTGAACTTCTTTTTCCACTAACACTACAACGGAACCATTTTCTACCGCCTTAGCAATATAATCATGTCCATCTACTTGAAAACCAGTTAAAGCAAAGAAGGCTGTATCTTTACTTACTTTTCTAGAATCATATGCTAAATCTTTTACATCAACTTCTAACGTTCCAGCAATAACCTCATAATCAACATCTTTTAATAATTCTTTTAATTTCATTTTTATTCCTCCTCGATTCATATGAAAACAATCAATAAGACTTATGTTCTTTTAGAAAATTTACTTGATTTAATTGTTCATTCATTATTACACTATTAATTGTATTTTATAAAAGTACTTTTAACACACTTCCTTTGTATTATATATCTTCAATATAATTCAAAAATTATTTCATAACTTGTCATGATTATATATTATATTGTTTAACCTAAATATTTACAATAAAAATTACTAATGAGTTACAAATCACTGATCTAAGTACATTACATCAATATCAACATACCCATCGATTCCTGCAACTTTTCCATTATTACAAACTTGCCATAATAAATAATTACCTTCATAATCATTATTATCTGTATAATACGCTAACCAAACAGGATAATTTTCTCGATACCAAATTGTTTCTAAATAATATTTACTAGAATATAACATTACCTGATAACCACTTTTTTCTACTTCATCTAAGAAAGTAATTGCAATCTTATTTAAAGTATGAAAACTAATATGAAAAGTAGTATAACTATTCCAATTTTCCCAATCAAAAGCAATTGGTAAAGTAATTGAATAATCTTTTACTTTTTGACTAACCCATTTAGCTTGAGCTTGAGCTTCCTTTTCAGTTTTAGCATAAGAATAAAAATAAACTCCTACTTGCATATTATTTTCAATTGCTTTTTCAATATTTTCATAAAATTTTGGATCGACGGTAATTTCTCCACCAATTTCTTTTTGACCACCAAGTTTTAACATAACAAACGTTACTCCAGCACTAGCTAATTTCGTAAAATCTACTTCCTGTTGCCATTTGGAAAGATCTAAACCAATTAGAGTATCTTTTGTTTTATATTTCTGATAAATATCTTTAAATTTCGTATACTGATTAGAATTAATATTATTGTTCACCTCTTGTTTAGAAACGACCTCTAAAACAAACTCTTTCTTAACAGAATTATTACTATGATCCGTCGCTGTTATAGCAAGATTATACTTTCCTATCTTACTTAAATCATATTGTCCAGTAATTTTACATTCTACTTCATCATCATAGTCATCTGCACAAAAGATGGTATCTTCTAACTTTTCAATACTTCCCTTTTCTACTACATAAGGGTTCGCGACAACTACAGTAGGTTCTGTTACATCTAATACTTCAATATTAAATTTTTTTCTTACCGTTAATCCATAGTGATTTTTATATTGAATTTCTAACTCTTTTATTCCAACTTCTGTTGTATCAATTTGCTTATTATTAAGTAATTTACCATCTAACTGGTGAATAAAATCTTTTAAATAAACTTCTTCTCGAAATTCACAAGTTAAATCACTAACTAACACAATATCATCTGTATTTAAAAACTTCATTGCTAAAGAATAAGTACTTAAAGATATAATAAAAACAAATAAAACACTAGCAATCATCCAAGTTGACTTCTTTGTAAAATATTTAGTCCATAACTGATTCAAAGGTATCACCTCCATCCCTTCCATACAGTAAAGTTTCAAAGAAATATAAAAAGAAGCATGATAGATATTCTATTTTGCTTCTGTAAAAATAGTAGAACTAAAATAATGAACATCATCATCTAATAATTCTAAAGTCATCGTAGTAATTAAAAAGTAATTATCTCTAGTAACATTCGCGGCACTTACAGGATCGTCCCAAGTTAAATCTAAATGCAACCAAACGCCATCTAAATAAACTAAATTCCATATATGTTGATCATTACTTATTTTATAATTAATAATATTTAATTTATCTAAAAATAGTTTCATCGCATCTGAATATCCGCTACAAATTCCTCTAGACTCCACCAATACTCCATATGCTGTATTAGATTTATAAGTAGTATCATTTATATTTTTAGTTTTTAAAGTATCATATTCTGTATGATTAATAATATAATCGTGAATTGCTTTAATTTTATCTTTAGTACTCATAGTGTCTGTAATATTATCTGCAATAACTTGATCTACTACTTCATTTAACTTTGTAATATCTTCTTCACTATAGGTATGCTCAATTTTAATTTCAATAACATTTTCATCAAAATTAAAAATAATACTATCAAAACTGTTATAAGGGTGGACAAAATTATTCAAAATACTAAGCAAATTAACATCATTTGATACTGCTTCCATATCTTGATAACAAGTATCGTAATCTTTAGCACAATATCTTTTAGAATAGGTAACACCAGAATTAATTAAATAATAAATAGAGTAAATAATCTCATTTTTTGAATGTACTTCTGCTTTTTCATAGTCTTCTACATAATCAAAATGATCCTCGATGAAGTAGCTATTCTCTGCCGTTTTTCCATAAGTTCTTTCAACACTACGCTGTGTGAGCAAAAAACTAATATCGCTTTTAAAAAACATACAAATTGTAATAAAAGTAATGACAAAAGCTCCTACCGTTACAATCATTTTTTGGCCTAGACTCATATACGCACCACCTATTTCTAAAATTATTATATCACAGTAAAATTGAAAAAAGAAGTAAATTTATTATTTTACTTCCATTTTGTTTACTTTTTTTGTTAAACGAGATTTTTCTCTATCAACCTTATTTTTATGAACTAGACCTTTTGATTTAGCATTGTCTAGACTCTTAATGGCTAATTTTAAATTATTTTCAGCTGCTTCTTTATCACCAGCAAGAATTGCTTTTTCAGTTCTTTTAATAGAATTTTTAACAGCACCTTTTAACTCTTTGTGGGCTTCTGTTACTTTAGCAATTTGTTTTATTTTTTTCTTAGCACATGCTGCATTTGCCACACGTTTCATCTCCTTCCAAAATAATCTACATACCATTCTAACAAAAAAATACCAAAAAGGCAAATAATTTCTTAAAAAAATGTTCAAAATAAAAATAGATACACCTAATTTATTTTTTTATACACCAAAAAAATTATCTAAATTTTTAAAATAGAAATTTTTTCTCTCTTTACTCTAAATTTAAAAATTATGTTTATAAAAAGAAAAAAATCTTAAAAAGAGGAGTTGACCATTATGAATAAAAAAAATAGAATTGATTTAGGTAAATTCAATATTCATACTGACTTAGTTATCGATAATGAAATACAAGAATCCGATATTCAAAAAAGAAAGATTAATGATAATATTCATGTTACCACAATTGAAGTGAATGAAAAATTAGGACAAGAGTTAAAGAAAAAAAGTGGTATTTATATTACAATTGAATTTGCTGACATTACCAATCATGAAGATGCTCAAGAAATCGAAAAATGTTTAGAAGAAGAAATTAGTAATATTTTAAATCGAAAAAAAATTCAAGAAGATGATGAATGTTTTATTTTAGGACTAGGAAACCGCATTAGCACTGCAGATTCTTTAGGACCTGTCACTATTGAACAAGTAATGATTACTAGACACTTATTTGAATTAGGTACTGACGTTAAGAAAGGTATTCGAAATGTTGCAGCAATTAGTCCGGGAGTAATGGCGAGTACTGGAATCGAAACTTATGATATTATTACTAGTCTAGTAGCAAAAATAAAACCCAAATTTTTAATTGTTATCGATGCTTTAGCGTCATCTTCTATCGAACGAATTAATAGAACTATCCAATTAACCGATACAGGGATTCATCCAGGAAGTGGGATAGGAAATAACCGAAAAGAAATCAGTTTAGATACCATTGGAATTCCAGTTATTGCAATTGGAGTACCAACTGTAGTAGAAAGTTCAATTATCGTTAGTGATACAATTGATTATATTTTTAAACATTTATCTTATATTAAGAATCATTATGCTAGCAATAAACTCACTTTCGGACACCGTATGGGATATCTTAATAAAATTCAAGATCAAGCACTTAGTGAAGAAGAGAAAAAAGAAGTAAGTGGTATTTTAGGAACACTAAATGAAGAAGAAAAAAAAGAATTTATTTATGAAGTACTAAATAGTATTGACTATAACTTAATAGTGACTCCAAAGGAAATAGACTTTTTAATTGAAAAGTTGAGTAAAACAATCGCCACGGCGATTAATAGAAGTTTACACAAAGCCGTAACAGATTGATGAAATATAAAAATTGAGATCTTTTCTAAATAATTAATTTCTAAATCTTAGGTAAGCTATTTTTTTCAAATTTTCTAACTACCTAATAAACATAGTTAAAATGGTAACTTAAAATTCCCATTACTCATCACTTTCATCATTTTTTTCATTTCTTCAAATTGATTTAGTAATTGATTTACTTCTGTAACAGTTGTTCCTGATCCTTTAGCAATTCTTTGTTTCCGAGAAGCCTTTAAAATTTCAGGATGTTGTCGTTCATAGGGAGTCATAGATAGAATAATTGCTTCGGTATGAGACATTTTTTTAGGATCTATTTTAACATTATTAAGTCCCATTTTCTTCGCCCCTGGCAGTAATTTAACCAAATTTTCTAAAGGTCCAAGTTTCTTCATTTGATTTAATTGATTTAAAAAATCCTCTAAATCAAAAGTTCCCTTTGACATTTTTTTTACTAATTTTTCAGCTTCTTTTTCTTCAATATCATTAGAAACTTTCTCTACTAAAGATAAAATATCACCCATTCCTAAAATACGTGAAGCCATACGATCTGGATGAAATTCAGATAGACCATCCATTTTCTCACTGACACCTATAAATTTAATGGGAATATGGGTTAAATGTCTTACCGATAAAGCAACTCCTCCCCTAGTATCGCCATCTAATTTTGTTAAAATTACACCAGTTAATTGTAATTGATTATGAAATCCTGTAATTACATTAATAGCATCTTGCCCCATCATAGAATCGATAACTAATAGAACTTCATGAGGGTTAATGACTTTTTCCATTTTCTGTAACTCTTCCATTAGTTTTTCATCAATTTGTAATCGACCAGCTGTATCAATTAAAACATAATCGAATTGATGTTCTTTGGCATAAGCAAGAGCATTTTTAGAAATTTCAATAGGATCTTTTTTCCCTTCTGAATAAACTTCAATATTTAATTCTTTTCCAATTGTAATTAATTGATCAATCGCTGCTGGTCTATAAACATCACACGCGACTAATAAGGGTTTTTTCTTATAATTTTTTCTTAAATGATTAGCTAATTTACCAATGGTAGTTGTTTTACCCGAACCTTGTAATCCAACTAACATAGTGATTGTGGGATTTTTATCTGTTACTAAAGGTACAGAATCACCACCTAATAATTCTGTTAGTTCATCTTTTACAATTTTAACAAATTCTTCACCTGGAGAAAGTTTAGCATTGACATCAGTACCTAGAGCTTTTTCTTTTACTTTATTAGTAAATTCTTTTACAACCTTATAGTTAACATCTGCTTCTAACAATGATAAGCGAATTTCTCTCATCATATCATTAATGTTATCTTCTGTAATTTTTCCATA
>CAYOCA010000041.1:0-9599 GCA_964402345.1 uncultured Muribaculaceae bacterium
TATGGGGCAGTTAGTTTTTTGAGTTTTGTATTTCATCGACCCAGTTAAAATAATTAATAAGTAGATCTTGTAGTTCATCAATGTTGTGATTATCTTCTAACCACTCTGTTGTAACCTTGTAATTCTGTTTGTTTTTACTTAAAGCCATTGATGTAGCAAGAATGATATTATCAAAATCTTTCTCTGACATATCATCCTTTACACCACTTAATTTTAAAATCTTTTTTAATACCTTTAATTTTGGTGGCTCGACCTCTAAAATCTTCCCATTCTTTAGTTTTGTTTTAAAATATCTAGGTACGTATTGTGTCATATCAAACATATTTCATTCCTCCCTTACTTTTATTTTTTAAACAGTTTGATCAGTTTCTGAAGTTGCTGATGGTGTATATTCTTCTTGAAATACAATTAATGTTCCTTCATCATCACTTGGTAATGCTTTGATTTCAGCATCTATTACTGTCTCAGCATCTTTAGCAAATGCTAATGAGAAACCAGCAGTATTTTGACCTACTATAGTAATTCTTACATTTCCATCTTTTTTATCTTCATGAACAAAATGAAAAATATATTGTTTACTATCATTGTTGTTAATACCACCAATTTTTATAGTTCTCATATTATTTGCTGAATCTTCTGTAATTCTTCCTGTTGCAACTAATTTTTTCAATGTTTCAGCATTCCAAGTTAAAATACCACTTTTAAATGTCACTTCTTCTTTAGTTAAGATTTGCTTCTTAACTATTCCTAAATCATCCTCTGCCTCATAAAATTCTGGTTTATAATCCAATGTTGCACCTTTTTGAATATAACCTAAAATATTATCGCTTTTTTCTAAATCTTCGTTACTTGGAATTGTATTGTTATATTCTGTGCAATATAACTTACCACTTCCTAAAGTAATTGTTTCTTTTGTTCTTTTACTCATGATTAAATTCCTCCTTTTTCTATTAAATCAAAATCAAAAATAGTCATATACATCTGTTCAGATTCTATATATTCCCTTATTTGATTTATCTCTATTTCATCATCGTTATTAGAAACATTTAATATATTTTTAATAATAACTTCTTTTACTTTTTCCTCTAGTTCTTCATCAATTTTAGATGTATATAGTTCTACAGAAATATCACTATTAACAATTAAATTGTCTTTTGAAATACCTCTAATTTCTCTATCTTGATTAAAAAGTAAATATGGAAGTTTTGGAGGTTTTATGAAATGATTTTCTTCTGTAGGTAACTTTGTACCATTTTTTAAAATTTCTTTAAGATCCATTTTTTATTACCTCCTCTACTCTAGTTTCATAATTTTTAACTGCTATTTCTTCATTTTTACTGATGAATGGGAAAGCACGAGTTCTTCCACCATTTCTAGTGGCATGACCTTTCTCTAATAAATGTGATTTACGATATTCTGGAGATTTTACATACCAAGTATTTACTCTAGATCTTTTTGATTCATAAGTTCTTTTAGATGTTATTGCTTTAGCATAAGCACCTGTTCTTTTATTAGCATCATTTTTAGTATTTTTTACCAAAGTGGCCATTACATCATCACTTACTTGTTTCACTTTTTCTGTAATTTCATCACAATATATCGTTAGATCTTCATTTATTGCTTTTTCTAAATCACCAATTTTAATACTATTGGCCATTGATACTTTCACCAATAATTTTTATTGTCTTATGTCTTTGCATATAGTCATCCGCATCAATAATATTAAAAATAACACCATTAAAAGCAATTCTATATGTTTGTGTATCAAATTGAAGATCTTTTAATTCGGTACAATATCTAACTATAAATGTAAATTTATTTTTAGTAGATACTGCTCCTGCGATTAAATATTCATTGCCACCAGTTTTATTTACTTGTGCGTGACAATTATAATAATCAACATAAGAATTATCTTCTTCATTCAGTTTCTGAATCTGTATCTTCTGATTTAATATCATCCATATCCTCCACTTTCAACTGCAACATAAAATCTGCTTTTAATTTTTCAATAGTACTATTTTCTTTTACTGTTGTAGAATTTCTATCATATAGATCCTCAATAATTAAAAGAGCTAATTCAATAGCTCTTTCATCATTGCAAGGATAAGTTTCACTTATTGCCCCTTTCAAGTAAGCATCAGCAACTTTTATATAACGAGTTATTCTACTATCAATAGCTGCATCAGTAGTATCAATTCCAAGTTCCTCTTTAACAGTGCTAGCAGTTAAAACATCTGTTAATTTTTTGTTTTCAGCTTCTGCTACTGTGGACATAATCTATCCTCCTAACTATACAGTTTGATCATTTGAACTACTTGTTGTTGTATCTTCGCAATCAACACCTTCAAATAATACATAAGAGTAAGCTTCAGTATCTGTTTGAACAGTATCATAACCCTCCATAACTCTTAAAGTATTTTGATTTTTATTGAATGCATAATGTTCAGATGTAGCAAATTCTAATCCTTCTTTATCCATAAAGTCACAACCTGCATCTGTTGCCCCTATAAACATTGGTGCTTTTCCATCAACATTTGCTAATTCTTTATTAGAGAATACATAGATTGGCATATCTTGAAACATTTTAGCAGTTGTTTTTGCTGGATTTGGTTCTAGTAAACCTCTACCCATTTTATCTTTTTGTGCATCCATCATAGCAAATCCTGTTTGGTTAGTCACAATTACACCAGTCATTTTGCATGATGGATCAATATCTTCATTAATATGAGTTTTTAAAGCAGTTAAGCCAGTTATTGCTTTAGCAGTTTTATTATTTGCTAATGTTGTGAAGATATCTTTATTTTCAGTTCTAACAGCTTTTTTAACAAACCATTTATTTAAATAAGACATTAAACCAGCTTTCTCATTACCTGCTAAAATATTAGAGATATAAATTAATTTACCTTTAAATTTAATAGCAAATGGAACTTTTATAAATTTTGGTCCATCTTCTTCATCAACAGCATTGCCATCTTCAAAGTTAGAAAGTAAGCCATCATCATCAGTTTCAAAATTTGTTGATCCTGATAAAGCAGTTGTAGGTATTACATTAACTAATCCTAAATCTTTAGCTGATATATAATTTCTTCTTAATTCACGAATAGCAAGTTGCACATCTTCTGGCAATAAATAATTAGTACCATGTGCATCTTCTGCAGATGGATCACTTTCTACAATTAAAGCTTTTTCTGATTCTTCCATTCTCCTACCAGTTACCATTTTGGTAATAGCAGCAAATCCATCAGCTTTTTTTTCTTCTGTTACTTCAGAAACTTTTTCTTCTGTTACTTCCTCTTTTGCAATATTAAATATTTTTGCCTCTACTTCATATTCTTTTTGTAATTCTTCGATTTCATTTAGTACTTCATTAGCTTTGTCGAATTCCTTTTCAGTTTGATAATTTTTTGCAATTATAGTTTTTTCTTCAATTTTCTTTAAAATTTCTCGCATTTTTTTATTCATTTTACATTCCCTCTTTCTTATCTAAATTTTTTTTTGCGAAAATAAAAGACTTAATAGTTTTCATTTTTAATGAAATTAAGTCTTGTTCATTGAAATTATTATTTTTTGTTTCAGCTTGTTTGTTATCTGTAATATCATTGCTGTCATTATTTTCAGTAACAACATCGACTTGTTCTTCTTTTTCAGGTCCATAATTTTTTGTTGTTCCTGCTTTTGGCTGTGCTGGAACTGCAACAAAAGATACTTCGTATGCATCAATTGGATTTTTCAATTCAAAATAGCATATTTTCCCATCATACTCATGTCCATTCCAATGTTCACACCATTTCTTTCTATTATCTGTACCACAAATAGAACACACCACCTCACCTATAGCACATCCAACTGATACCTCTTTTTTAATCCCTGCCTCTATTTCAGTAATTAAATCTTCGTTACTTTTTGTTTTTACCATATAGCAATGAGCTACTAAACTCGTATATGGTTCTGCCGTCTTTGTACGACCGCTCTCTGTAACTAATTCAGTATCATAGATTCTAGCAACTTGATTATCTGCTCTAGATGAATGGTCTTTAATAATAGTTTTGCCAATAAATAATTCTTTTAACTTTTCTAGTGTTGATAATGGAAATACCTCAAAATCTCGATCTATTTCATTATCACAGATTCTTAATTTAAAAGTATAAATATCTTCTTTAGTCAAGTTTTTAAGAGTAAATTTATTGATTTTTTCTAGTTCTTCATCTGTTAGTTCTTGACTTTCAACAGCTCCAGACTTTTGAATTAATTGCTTATTCTTGTCCATCAGTATCACCTCCTCCATTAGCTGTTTTTTGTTGATACTGTGTTCCTACTAATTCGGCAGGAATCATTGCACCATTACCAAATAATTTGTCACCACCTGGCTTGGCCTCTAAATCTAAATAAGCCCTCGCCTCGTTTGGCGTATATATAAAATTGGCAACGCCTTTTGATAAACTCTCAATTTGAGTTTTTAAATCGGCTCTTAAAATAACTGATACATTGAATTTAAACTTTAATCCTTGTTTAATTTCTTCATCTGTTAAAAGCTTATATGTCAATTCTTCCTCATACTGATTTAATATGAACAAAAGAGTATCAACATAGAATGCTAATTGTTGTGCCTCTGCACTAGCATAACTACTCTTTGAATAGTCATTGATCTGATTTGGTTTTATACCAAAAGCACTAGCAATTTGCAAAGCATTATATTTCTTGATTTCCATAAATTCATTATCACCAAGTTTGATATTTAATGGATCTAATTTTGACCCCAGCGGTATAGGAATAATAGATTTTAATGCATCTACTTCACCAGTAGCATACTTTTCTAGATTAGTAGTAAATTTCTTTGCACTTTCTTCATTAAGATTTCCTGTATATTGAAGAACTGCCTTTGCAGTGAATCCACTTTCAATTAATTTATTAACCATTTCTTGTGATTTTTGACCACCAGTAATAGTTGCTTTTAATTGTTCTCTTACACTTAACCCCTTAATACCATCAAAGGAACTGGAGGTTTTAAAATGTAAGATTTCTTCGCTAGAAAAAACATATCTATGTGTACCAACTCTATAAATGTAATAAACATCTGGTATATCGGATAAAATTTTTCCATCATCATACCAAACTTCTACACTTTCACTTGGCAAAAGAATCAATTCTTGATCTTCTTGTTTTTTCTTATTTGTGATCCAAACATAAGCATTACCATAATGATTACGATTCATTTCTACTGCGGCAAAGAAATCAGTCGATGTTGTAAATCGATTTGGCCTGAATCTTAATTTTGCATAGAATGGATGTTCTTTTTGTTCTACTACTCCATTTTTTTCTGATGTAGAAACCAATTTTAATGGCAATTTGCCTAATGATTCACTTAATATTTTCAAACAAGCAAAATATGTTGCTTCTGACAATTCTTTTTCACTAACACCATTAAGGTTTAGAAAATCAATTAATTGTTCCATTGTGATTGTTTCTTTCTCTGTGCTTGTTGTTGTAAGTGTTTTTATAACTTTTTTGAAATTGTTAAACATAAAAATCTACCTCCTTTCTATTTATCCCAACCCATTAAGGATAAATAATCTTCCATATTTTTTTCTAAATCTTGGTTTTCGATATCATTACATTTTTGATAAGCTACATGTGCATCAATACATGCATCAATTGGATCTATTCTCTTTGTTTTAGCTCCTACTTTCTTATCAATCTTAATTTCACCGAATGAATTTTCAACGACTACTGCATTAGAAAACGACCAAGATAACAATTCATTTTCTTGATCGTACTCAAATTTTTCAGATTTAATATTTAATCTCATATCAACTGTAGCATCGTTTAGGAATCTAGCAGACTGTGTAACCATAATTAGAGGACATCCTAATTCTTCTAAATCTGCTAAAAAACCATCTGCATTGTGCGGATCATATCCACAAGCTTGTGGTTGTAATTCATATTCACTTATAATCTCTTTCAAATGTCTAACTATAAATTTATAATCATTTTTGAAATCCATTTGACCACCTGTTACAGTAATCAATTTTTTATTGGCCCAAATATCGTATGGAGCAGTATCGGTTTCGATATGTTCCTCTAACCTACCTTTAGGCATAAAAGAATGTGAATATATATAAAAATGGCCATTTTCTAAAGGAAATTCTAATGATAAAGTAGTTAAATCGCCACCACCAGATAAATCTAATCCGATGTAACATTCTTTTCCTCTCATTGAATCTAACTTTTTATTTTTAGCACATTTTTTTAATTTTTCTGGATCGATATACTGATCATCAGCATTTCTAACCCACATATTAAGACTTTTAGTCATAAAATCTCTTAATTCACTACCACCCATATCTTTAGCAGTTTGTGCCTCAATAATTAATTGATTTAGGCCCTCCTCATAACTTGCTAAAAAAGGATTCGCTTTTATGAAATTTTTAGGATCGAATAGATTATCGCCCTTGTCTAAAGTATATATATCAACAAAAAAATCTTCTGCAGTAGCTGTCCCATTTAGAATATCTAAACAATAACTGTCCATCTCATAACAAAATGAATTTAATTTATCGCCACGAGTGGTGATCATAGATACTAAAGTTTCATCTAATGCACGAGTTCCATTGTATAATGCCTTATAGATTTTATTATCTTTATGTTGATGAATTTCATCAACTGAAATAAAGATTCCTCTAAAACCATCATCTAATCCACCCTCACGAGAAAGTGCCTCAATGGTACATTGTGTTTCTAAAGCTCGAATTAAGGATTTATAATCATAAATCTTAAATTTTTCCAATAAATCATCATCGGCCTGAATAAATTTTGCCATTTCTTCCCAAGCAATTTTTGCTTGTCTTTTTTTAGTGGCAACAGTAAATAATTTACCATAATTATAACCGCCAAAACCTGCAACATAAGTTCCTATAATACCATTTTCAAAACTTTTTCCATTCTGTCTTGCTTTCGATATATAAGATCTTCTGAATCGCCTTTTATTTTTTTGATTTAACCATCCAAAACGACACCCTAAATCAAAATCTTGAAATCCTCTTAATTTAACTTGGATGGGTTCCTCACCCTCTGCAATAGTTAACATTTCTGCGTATTCAAGAATTCTATTCGCCCTTTTTATATCCCAATGATAGGGAAAATCTTCTGTGTTTTGTCTTTCTAAATCTCTTAAATGTCTTTGACATGCTTGTATATGCGGTGTTCCCGCAATTACTTTGCCTGCGACTACTGCCCTAGCATATTCTGTAACTCTATCAATCATCTAAATTGTTACTAAACTTATCGAACTTATTCTTTTTTGGTGGTGTAGGATCAACAGGCACTATTAGTTTACATCTACTAGATATTGACAAACCTAAATCACCAGCGGCCGAACGACATTGCTTAAATAACTTATCTTGGATAGATATCAAACCATCTATTTCAGATACTTTAACATCTTTTTTTGTAATGATGCTATTTAGTTTTCTTGTTATCTTTAAGTAATTTCTTTTAGATAAAAGATATCTAGCAAGACAGTCCTCATCGAGTTCTGTCATTATATTTAAGGATTTTAGTTTAGCCGCAATCTCATCAAATTCCTCCTGTAATTTTTTGGGAAGATATGATGGTGCTTGGATGTCAACAAAAGGCACACTAATTTCTTGATTTTTTCTTGTGTTAATTTCTTCTTTAGTTAAGTGCTTTTTCCCTTTAGCAATAACCAAATCTATAGGTTGTTTTTGACCAGCCATGCGACACCTCCTTAATTTTTCGTGGGGAGTTTTTGCTACAAAATACTCACCTTGCACCGATATCCTATAAAACCTAAATACTTTTTCGACCACCCCTACCCACTTTATACCTAGCATACATAAAAAATAATGCTTAATAAAAAGATGAACAGTATCATTGGTCGTGATAAAGCAAACTCTTCTTATAAGGCCTTTAAATGCGGTCTAATAAGGTGCGGTTAAATGGCAAAGATTATTTACTTGATTTATTCTTCTTTGAATTACTTTTAGATTTAGTTTCTGTTGTTGGTTCTTCTGATTCATCTTCGTTTGAATCATCTGCATTAGGATCTTCATCGTTAGCATCACCATCGATATTATCATCTGCATCTGAATCATCTGGGTTGTTATCAGTATCAGCACTACCCTCATTAGTATCAGTATCAGTAACACCTTCATCATTAGAATAATCTACTATTAGTTCTTCTGTTACATATTCTTCTGCAACACCAGCATCAATTAAAGCTTGTGCTCTCTCATCTGATAGATAGATTGCATACATTGGATTACCCTCTGCATCTAATGGTGTAGGTTGTACCTTTTGTTTTATTACAGAACTATCATATCTTTTTGTAATAATAACTAATCTCATTTGGTCCACCTCCTAACTTTAATAGTAAATAAACTTATTTACTTACTTTATATAAAATAGCAGTAGCTAATTTATATACTTCTTTTCTTTTTCTTCTGGAATCTACCATGCATCTCATCATGATGTGCATGACATAGAGCCATTAGATTAGTGTAGTCTAGTCGCCTTTCCCATCCCTCTGGTGTAGATAACCACTTAATATGATGTACTTCTACAGCTACTCTTCTTTTATGTTTAGGATTTAACTTGTGTATTTCCTCACATCTTTCGCATCTGTATTGTTGATCTTGTAAGTATTTTTCTTTAAGCATTTTCCACTCATCAGAGTTATAGAACTTGGCATGTTCCTTATTTCGCTTATATTTATTGTAATTAGCATCATATTTCTTTTTAGATTCTTTTAGCTGTTGTTCTCTATTTTTGTCATATTCATTTTGACACTTATCACAATATGTATAAGGGTATGGAATCAGACTGCCACATTTTCGGCATATTTTCATTACCATATTATCGCCTCCTAAAAAATCATTAGAAAAAGACACCATTTCTGATGCCTTAATCATTATCATAAAAGTAAGGGGCGAACTCTTAATGTCTTTTATGACAATACCATAATAACACATAATTTTGTGACATTTCTGGCCAAAAGTGGCCAAAGGTGGCCAAAAGTGGCCAAAGGTGGCCAAAAAAGGCCATTTTTATGATCAAAAAAATAAGTATTTTTAAAAACACCTATTCTTTAACAATTTCCATTAAGCGAATAGCAATATCGTGTAATCTTCTAATATGCCTTTCTGATTTCTTTAAATCTGCTGCAATTTCCTTATACGAATAATCTTCTAAATATTTATATTGTAAAATTAGCCTTAATCTTGAATCTTCTAGGGTGTCTATTGAAGATTCTATCTGTGACCTTATATTTTCCATTTTTGCCATTTTTTTTGCAAGTTGATTTTGATATTTCTCTTTTTGTGCAAGTAGATCTACTATATCTTGCGGTTGGCCACCTTTTGGCATGACCGAAAAATCACTTGTTCTAATCCCTTGAATTTTTATCGTTAATTTTTTCAGTTTTTCCTCGATATTTTCCATTTCTTTTGAAATCCAAAAAAATTGGTTTAAAAATCTCTTTTTATCTCTAATATTATACTTTTTTTCTTCGTTCATTTTGACACCCTTTCTTATTTATTCTTTTTATGGTAGATTTTACAATACTAAAGGGATGTCTTTAGTTA
>CAYOCA010000042.1:0-2977 GCA_964402345.1 uncultured Muribaculaceae bacterium
ACCACGAGTTCTTTCTTTTTTGTTGTAAATTCCAAAACATTTTTACACTATCCAAGATTATAATTACTTGATTTCCCGAAAAATAAATGCTATAATCTTATTGAAATATAGGATAGGGAGTATGAAGAATGAAGTCAAATAAAAAACTGATGATAATTGTTGCTATTATTATTGTTATTGCTTTGGGTGTTTTTTTACTTGTTAAAAATATTCAAAAAGATCAAGAAAGTACTGAAAGTACGATGAATGAGATAAAAAACACTAATCAGAATTTTGAAAACAGTATCCTTGTCTATAATCAAAATAGAGAAGAATTATCTAATTATTTAGATAGTTATTATGAAGAAAAATTTTTAGAAGATTATGATAAAATTATAGCTTCTTTAGAAAATCAAGACAATGTAATTTCTGAAATTCAAAAAGAAGTAGAAGTATTAGATACAAACTGTAAGGGTAAGTTATTTAAAGAAGCAGCAGTAAATCAAATTTGTTCTAATTATTTAGAATATTATGAAAAAATAGTCAATGTTTATTGGAGTGATATTCATAATGTAAATGAGATGATTAATCTTTATAATGATGGAAATGAAAGACAGTTAAATAGTTTTCAATCTAATTTTGTTTGGGATTATATTGATTATAATGAAGATGGTGTTTATTTAGAGAAAGAGGACTAAAAATGAAAAAAAGAAAGAAAAAACAAGAAAGACAATCTTTTAGCAAGAAGGGTAAGTTTTTTGTCTTTTTTATTAGTTTTGTTATTGCTGGAATTATTGGCGTGGTTTTTCTGTTATATGGACCTTTACCAAATTTTCGTAATTGGTTAGTTACAACCGCGATGACAACCATGAATCATCAGTATTTAGCAACAATGTTTTATAGTGATGAACGGATTCAAAAGATTTTAGAAGAAAATAAAATCATTGAACCCATTAGTAATACAGATTTATCTCTTATCAATACAAAGGATATTACAACTACGATTTATAAAGATAAATATGAAAAAGAAATATTAGAACATGAAGAAGATGAACCTTATAAATTGATTGAAGTATCTGGAAAGAATTATTCTGGCTATTTAGTCGCGATTTATAATCCTGCTAAAGTAAAAGTCGTAACAAGTAAATATTTTGGAACAAATGGAGAATATTTACTTGATATGGCGAAAGAAAACGAGGCAATCGTCGCGATTAATGGAGGAGGATTTTTAGATGCTGATGGATTAGGCACTGGAGCAGAAGTAGAAGGAATTGTCATACGAGATGGTAAGATTTTAAATTCAACTAGATATACTAGAAGTGGTGGATTAATTGGTTTTACGGAAGATAATAAACTTTATTTAGGAAGAGTAAGCGCAACAGACGCGATTGAAATGGGCATTCGTGATGCGGTTGAATTTGGACCATTTTTAATTGTAAATGGAGAGGCTTCCGAAGTTGTGGGAAATGGTGGCTATGGTCTCCATCCTAGAACTGTAATTGGTCAAAGAAAAGATGGAATAGTATTATTTTTAGTAATTGATGGAAGAAGAATTGGTTGTTTAGGTGCTGATATGGATGACTTAATTGAAATCATGATGCGTTATGGAGCATATAACGCTGCTAATTTAGATGGTGGTAATTCCAGTGCGTTGATTATTGAAGATGAATTAATTAATCATCCAATTAATTGGGATGAAAAAGAAGAAACAAGACCAATTGCTACTGGATTCATTTTAACTAAATAAGTTTACAAAATACTTGAAAAAATTATCTAATTATATAAAATAAGTTGTACAAATAAAAAAACTATGCTAAAATGAGATTATAATTACAGGAATAGGAGAGGATATTTTATGGCTTTGAGTATAAAGAAAATGATTGATGGAATTGATAATGATGGTGAGATAGGTGATGAAACTGAAACATCAGAGAGTAATTCTTCAAAAGGTAGTGGTAAAATGATTTTGTTAGAACCCCGTGCTTATTCGGAAAGTCAACAAATTGCCGATCATTTAAAAAAGAAAAATACAGTCGTAGTGAATATGAAACGTGTAACTCCTGAACAAGCAAAAAGAATTGTAGATTTTTTAAGTGGAACCGTATATGCTTTAGGTGGTGATTTACAGAAAATTGGTGGTGGAATTTTCTTGTGTACTCCTAAAAATGTAAACGTCGAGGGTACTATTACTGATGATGACGACAAAGAAAAGAAAAGCAAAAACGATGTTGATCTTGATTGGTAGTGTAAGAGTTTAGAAGGTGAATTATGAAACGATTTAGCATTGTAAATAATGGTTACAACATAGAAGAAGTAAATAATTTTATTGATATCGTAATTAAAAAATTAGAGAAACTGAGTGCCGATAATAATAATTATTTGATGCAGTTAGAAGATTTAAAAAAAACTGCTAATCAAGATCTGGACATGAAAGTAGCAAAAGCTTTAGTTGCTGCTCAAGAAACAACCGATAAGATGAAAGAATTAGCTAAAGAAGAAGCAAACTTAATCATCAAGGAAGCAAAGGATAATGCTAGTGCCATTGTCCAAGAAGCTTTAGTAAATGCCCAAAAAACAGAACAGGAGTATGAGTTATTAAAAAAGCAATATAATGTATATAAAACGAAAGTTGAGAGTTTAGTAAAGGCACAGTTAGAATTATTAGAAGATGCGAATGAAAAATGAAATTTAATAATTTATCCTGTGATATAAATTTTAAAGATAAATATAAATAAACTATTAGGTAATTATATAGAGTAACTATTGACTTATCTAATTATTTTTTTTATAATAAGTTTGATTTTATAAAAGCAAAGGAAAGAGACGTTACTTAAATTTTTATTTTTAGAGAGTTTATCAATTGCTGAAAGATAAATAATAAAGTTAAGTAAAGATCACTCTAGATGTGGATTTTTGAAATGAGTAGGAAATTCCCGGATAAGATTATCCGTTATAACAATGAAGTGCACTTATTTTAGTGAATTAAGGTGGTACCGCG
>CAYOCA010000042.1:3077-9503 GCA_964402345.1 uncultured Muribaculaceae bacterium
TTAGAAAATTTAAGTGAAAGTGAATTAGAACAAAAAGAAAATGAATATTGGAGTAGTATAGATATCTTAAATAAAACGATTGATAATAGAAAGAATTGTGAAGATTTTGTATTTTATGATGGACCTGCTACGGCGAATGGAATGCCAGGAATTCATCACATGCTTGCTAAACTTTTAAAAGATACAGTTTGCAAATACAAAACAATGAAAGGATACCGCGTACTTAGAAAAGTAGGTTGGGATACCCATGGCTTGCCAGTAGAGGTACAAGTGGAAAAAGAGTTAGGTTTTTCTGGTAAAGGTGATATTGAAAAATATGGTATTAAAGAATTTAATCAAAAATGTCGTGAAAGTGTCTGGAAGAATGAAGCTAAATTTAATGAATTTACTCATAAAATGGGACAATTTATTGACCTAGACAATCCTTATATTACCTATAAGAATGATTATATTGAAACAGAATGGTGGATTTTAAAGAAATTTCATGAAGCTGGTCTAGTTTATAATGGTTTAAAAATATTACCATATTGTCCACGATGTGGTACAGGGTTAGCTTCTCATGAAGTTGCTCAAGGTTATAAAGAAATAAGTGTTAATACGGTAACTGTTCCTTTTAAATTAAAAAAAATGAAAGATACTTATCTTTTAGTGTGGACGACTACTCCATGGACATTATTGTCTAATGTAGCAGCTTGTGTTAATCCGAAAGAAACTTATGTAAAATGCAAGGTCGAAGGCAAGTATTATATTGTCGCTGAAAAGTTAGCAAAAAGTGTTTTAGGAGAAAATTATGAAGTTGTAGAAAGTTATATTGGTAGTGATTTAGAGTATCAAGAATATGAACAATTTTTAGATTTTTTATCTGTTGATAAAAAGTGCTTCTATGTAACCCTTGCCGACTATGTAACGATGGATAGTGGTACTGGTATTGTTCATATTGCTCCGGCTTTTGGACAAGATGACTATGAAGTAGGATTAAAATATAACCTACCAGTATTAAATCCTGTTGATGAATTTGGTTGTTACACCGAAGGACCTTGGAAAGGTAGACTTGTCGTTGACAGTGCGTTAGAAGTAGATATTATTAAGTATCTAGCAGAAAAAGATAAAATATTTAAAAAACAAAAGATGAATCATAACTATCCTCATTGTTGGAGATGTAAAACTCCTCTTGTTTATTATTCAAAACCTAGTCTTTATATTAAGACAACTGCTTTTCAAGATAAAATTATTGAAGAAAATAATAAGGTAAATTGGTATCCTTCTTATGTAGGAGAAAAACGTTTTGGAGATTGGCTAAAGAACATGAATGATTGGGCAATCTCTAGAAACCGCTATTGGGGAACACCAATTCCATTATGGAAGTGTTCTTGTGGTTATGAAGAGATGATTGGATCAAGGGAAGAATTAGTGAGTAAAGCTATAGAAAATATTGACGAAACAGTAGAATTACATAGACCATATGTTGATGATATTCATATTACTTGTCCAAAATGTGGTAAGAAAATGGAAAGAATCAAAGAAGTTATAGATTGTTGGTTTGATTCTGGTTCGATGCCTTTTGCTCAATATCATTATCCATTTGAAAATAAAGAATTATTTGAAAGTCAATTTCCCGCTGATTTTATTTGTGAAGGAATTGATCAAACAAGAGGTTGGTTTTATTCTTTATTAGTAATTTCTACTTTTATTACAGGAAAAAGTCCCTATAAAAATGTTTTAGTAAATGATTTATTACTTGATAAATATGGACAAAAGATGCATAAATCAAAAGGAAATACAGTCGAACCATTTGGTATTTTAGAAAATTATGGCGCTGACGCTACAAGGTTTTATATGTTATATTCTTCTCCCGTTTGGACACCACTTAAATTTGATGAAGATGGTATTCGGGAAATTCAATCTAAATTCTTTAACACTTTAAAAAATACCTATACTTTTTTTGCAATGTACGCGAATACTGATAATATTAATCCAAGAGAATTTCATGTCGCATACCAGGATTTAGAAGAAATTGATAAATGGTTATTATCTAAATATAATCAGTTAATTCAAAATGTTACAAGAGAAATGGATCATTATGACTTAAATAAGGTAGTACATTATTTAAGTGACTTTGTAAATGAAGATTTATCTAATTGGTATATTAGAAGAAACAGAAGAAGATTCTGGGGTAGTGAGTTAAATGATAGTAAAAGAGGAGTTTATCAAACTACTTATGAAGTATTAATCGGAATTTGTAAGTTACTTGCTCCTATTTCTCCTTATACAGCTGATATTATTTATCGTAATTTAACAGGTGAATTATCTGTACATTTAGCAGATTATCCTATTTTTAATGTAAGTCAAATCAATGAAGAAATAGAGAAGAGAATGGATTTAGTGATTCAACTTATTTCTATGGGAAGAAATGCTAGAGAAGAAGCTAAAATAAAAGTAAGACAACCTATTCAAAATATTATTTTATCTAGTAGTGTTCAACCTATTATAGGTGATATTGCTGATTTAATGAAAGAAGAATTAAATGTTAAAGACATTATTTATATGGATGACTTAAATGAATATATGGTAATTACTTACAAACCAAACTTTAAGGTAGCTGGAAAATTATTTGGTAGTGATATGAAAGATTTCACAACATATTTATCAAAAATTTCCAAAAAAGATATTCATTCTTTGGAAGAAGGAAATTTAACTATTACTTTAAATGAAACTGATTATAAAATTAATCAAGATTTAATCGAGAAAAGAATTCAATCTAAAGAAGGATATAATGTCATGGTGGATAATAATCAAGTTATTATTTTAAATACAGAATTAAATCAAAATTTATTAAATGAAGGATTAGCGAGAGAAACTATTTCTAAAATCCAAAATTTACGTAAAAGTAATGGATTTGATATTGCAGATAGAATCAATGTTTATTATGATTCAAGTGATGAATATAGTATGAATATAAAAGATTATATTGATTTTATCAAAAAGGAAACCCTAGCATTAAATATGGAAAGAATAAGCAATATTGAAGATAAAATGGATATTAATGAGTATCAAGTTGGTATAAAGTTAGAAAGAGTAGAGAAATAAATTCATACTCTTTTTTTCTTTTGAAAATTATGCTAAAATAGATTGTGTAAAATAGAAAGAGGAGTATTATGATAAAAGCTTTCCTGTTTATTGTAAAATATAAAATATTAAAGAATCCTGTGAATTTGTCTTATCATCCTAAAGAATTTTTTAATTTATCAAAAAGCACTCAAAGAAAAGTATTAGATAAGTACTTTAATAAATTAGATTCTAATTTTATAATTGAAGGGTGTTTTGATACAAAGGAATCTCGTTACTATGAGAATCATCAAGAGATCACCTTCTTTTCCTGTTATTATTTTGATAAAAAAATAATCGAACATAATATTTATAATATTAAGTTCATTGATAAATTTCAATTATCAGAAGAAAAAATAGCTTATTTAATTTGTTATGCCCGAGAAATAATTCAAAATAATCATTTAAAATTAGATGTAAATAAATTAGTACATTATATCGATAAATTACCTATTCGCTTAGGAAAAGACCTTGCTTTTATGAGGGTTTTAATCCATGATAATTGTTATAATATTAAGTATCTTGTTTATAATGAGGATCATCCAGCAAAACAAAGAGAGTTGATTCAAGAAGCAATTGAAATAGCTAAAAAGAGGGAATTTCATTTAGATTATTTTTTAAATCAAGGAGGAGTTTTGAATCCTCTGTTAAAAAATAATCTTGATTTTATTCTTTATTTAATTGAAAATGATATTTCTTATGTGGACTATTTAACTGAAAAATTATTAGAAAACCAAACCGTATCAAGCAAAAAAATAATTATAAAGACGATTTTATCAGTACTAAAAAGAGAAAATTCTGGTATTGAGAAAATAGAAAAAACACCAGAACTAGCCTCATTTTTAAATCAAAGTGAAGAATTTATTTCTTATATATTAACTGTAGATATAGATTATGTTCGATATATTGATTGGCATAATTTAACAGATGATGTCGTTACTAGAACGATTCATCATCTTGTAGATATTCTCACAAGAGAAAATGTTTCTTTTCACATTATGAATTACCCATTTCGAGAATTGTTTTTTCAAAATTATAGGTTTATGGAGTATTTAATGAAAGAGGATATTCGTTGGATAGCAATCACCAAAGTAAATAAAAAGGAAGAAAACAATCAATTGATAGATTATTTTTTGAAAGAAAGTGAGAAACAAACTTATAAATTTAAGTTGAAGGATTTTTTAGAGGATGGACAATATCTAAATTATCGTTTAGTTGAGAATAAAAAAATGTTACATTATTTTTTTATCCATCAGGTTCCAGTTGTTCAATATATTAATTTCTTATCTTTAAAGTCAGCAAGTTTAATAGTGGATCAGATTGTGAATGAATTAGAAAAATTACCACCAGAGTGTGAATTCCATAATGAAGAATATTTAATTAAAGGGAAATATCCAGTTTTCTTTAGCAATCATTATCGATTTATGAGATATGTAATTGATAAGAATTTTAATAATATTGCTTTTATGGATATTTCCATGATTGATAAACGAGAATTGAAGAGAATCATTAATTATGCCGTTCGTTCGGTTTATTATATTAGAGGAAGTAATAAAAACTTAAATTTTGATTTGGAAGGTTATTTTAAAAATTCCGAAATTATTCATGATGAATATTTTTTAGAATGTTTAAAAAGTTTGTAAGTCTTATTAGTAAATTAAAGAAAATGTTATGACCTCCTTATATGATAACAAAAGCAAATATTTATTAGAAAGAATAATTTATTACTTAGGATTTTTTTGCCTTTTTATTCCATTTTATAATTCCTAAGATATTGATAAGAAGAAAACTAATTGCCGTAAATAGCATCATCACCGAGTTTTCTCCATGATGAGTGACACAGTAAATACTGATATATAAATCGATGATATTATTCACAAGCCATAGCCACCAAGACTCTTTAAAACGAAGAATCATTAAAATCATACCGCATAAGTTGATACAATTAGAAGTGGCATCTATGAACGCTAATTGTTGTTTAGGAAATAAATTGAGAAGATATCCAACAATTAGACTACTTATAATACATAACATGATAATTAAGAAGGAATTTTTTAAAGTAAAGGTACGTATTTCAATTTTATTTTCTTTGTTCATGTTTTTCTTCCAATGAAAAAATCCTTCTATTTGTAAGGGCGTAAATAGGAATAAATAAAATAAGAAGATACCATAAAGATTATTCTTTAAGGCAATATAACTTAATAATAGGTAGTTTATTGCGCCATATATATAAGTAGTTTTAGTACCTTTTGTAGCATAGTATCCTGTTAATAAACCTGTTAAAAGAGTAAAACTACCAATTAACACATCATGAGAAATTAATCCTAAAATTAGGGATAAGCAAAAACAAAACATAATAATGATAAATTCTTTAAAATTTTTCATAACTTCCTCCTACTGATATAGTAGTATATTCTTACCTAAGAATTTGGTATGGATATGTTTCTTAATTTCTTTAGATTATCAACAATCACAATTTTATTTCTAATAGCAAATGGATTTATAATTTACAAGAAGAAAATCTATTATTTGGTATTATAAAGATATGATTTTGTTACAATTTAGTTTATTTTTAACTAGTTATTTGTAAATTGTATTATAATGTCGTTGTAGGAGTGAAACGGAAAATGAGTGATTTGAAATTTTGTTTTGATATTGACCAAAGAACACCATATAATGCAAAAGATATTATAGATAACTTTTCCAATTATTTTGGAATAAGTTTTGAAGAAATGAAAAATTATTTTAATGAATATAAAATAATCACAAAGGAAGAATTATATAATTATATAAAAAATAATAGAAGTAAAATGTTTGAGAAAGATAGTACCTCATTAAATAGAATCCTGGAAACTAGAACCATTGATTATGAATATTTTAAAGAAGTGTTAGAAATATTAAGTTCTGATGCCAATCAATATTTGTCTTTACTTGAATATGTTGCTAATTTAGAAAATATGATGGATCAAGTAGAAGAAAAAGAACTACTTTTAAAAAAAATAGATATCTTTCATTATGCTAAAGTGTTAACAGGAGAGAGTGTAAATAAAATATTTTTAGACTTAGCTCATTTATTAATACCTTTTCAAGAAATGTTAAAGCGAATTAATAATTTTGAAACATATCATTATCAATCAGTAGATAGTTTTATGCTGATTTATGGTAAAAACATAATTAAACCAAGAAGTCTATTTGAAACAGAATTTTTAGCATCAACTGATTCTTTTCAAAGACATAAGTCAATTAGATGTAAAAAAAAATGTAGTTAATTTTAGAAATATAAGGAATTTTATTTATATTTCTTTTTTATTATGGTATAAT